>DATAYX010000084.1:0-13731 GCA_036272355.1 Acidimicrobiales bacterium | reverse complement strand
CCCGACGAGTTCCACTTCCCGCTCACGTTCACCTGGGCGCTCCCGCCGCTGCCCAGCGGCCCCGACCTGCTGCGACTGGCCATCGACCTGGCCGGGGTCGGCGGGATCGAGCTGCCGCTCGAGGTCTCGGCGATCGACTCGTTCGCGAACGCCACCGACGGCTCCGAGCGGCGCCTCAGCATCGTGGCGCGCCACCCGGTGTCGCTGGCCCGCGTCCTGAGCGGCGAGGAGCTGTTGTGTGACGTCTTCGATCGCGCGCTCGCCGTGAGCCGCTTTCTCCTCGAGTCCGCCGAAGGCTGGCTGTCCTGACGTGATTCCGGCCCGCCGCAGCCGGGCCTGGGCCGGGGCGGTACTGCTCGCAATTGTCCCTGTCGCTTTGGCGGCCTGCTCGTCGGTGCAGGACGGGCAGGCGTTGGCGCAGCAGGCCTGCGTCCACGTCAAGCGCTCCGTCACCGACTGGGTGGGCTCCCAGCGAGCCGGCGCGTCGGCCGCGACGGTCGCCGCGCTGCAACGACGCGCCGATCAGCAGCTCAGACTGGCGCTGCCTCTGGCCGCTGCCGCGAACTCCGACGACGGCACGTGGAATTCGCTCATGACGACGATCTCCGAGATCGAGACTGTCGACGAGGGCCACCTCGTCCCGGCGTTGCGGGCGCAGTGCGACGTCGCCGACTCCAACCCGAACGTGAACCCGCAGAACCCGAACGGCAATACCGGCACGGGTGGAAATCGCAACAGCCCTCCGACCGCGAACGTGAACCCGAAGCCCGCCTCCGGGTGAGGTGCCGGTTCGGCGGTGACCCAGTCGCTCAGGCGCCCGTCGCCGCCGCCTGAGCCTTCCCGACCGCCACGATCGGCGGCATGATCAAGGGCGCCAGGTATTGACCCCCGGCAATGGTGAAGTGAACTCCGTCACTCCGCCGCACGGCGACCCCGTGGATGCTCGTGCTGTATCGGCCATGCGGGCAGGTTGCGGCGAAGAGGTCGACCACCGAGTCGGTCGTGGGATGCTCGGCGGCGACCTCGCGGACCAGCCGGTTGTAGACGTCGAGGCGTTTCGGGCTGTCTTCGGGCCAGGGCACACCGTCGGGCTGCTCGCCTTCGTTGGTGCACGGCGCGGTGAGGAACACCATCCGTGCCCCGGTCGCGTTGACGACCTGGGAGGCCCGGTTGAGCTGTTGCTTCACGTACGCCGCGAAGACGGGGTTCAAGATGTTCGTCCACTGCCCTTGGTACAACCGGTCGGCCACCTCCCAGCGGCCCGCCAGGAGGACCACGACGTTCGGCTTCACCTCGTTCATGGCCGACAACCACTGGTAGGGCCAGGGCTGGTCGACCTCGGGCTCACCGGGCGTCAACGGGGAGCCGTTGCACGCAGACGGCGTGGTGTCGTGGGCACCGAGCAGGTCGACCTCGGGCCCGTCGACGACGCCACATCCGAGGATGCCCTTGTCGGAGAGGACGTACCCGTATTGGTTCTGATCCGACGGATCCGAGAGCCCGAGGCCCAGGGTCAGCGCCACCGAATCCCCCATCAACAGGATGCGGACCGGTTGCGCGAACGTCGGTGCGCCAGGTGAGGTCGTCGTGGTGCCCGCGTTGGTGCCGAGGCCGATCGCCGGAATGCCCGCCACTGCCGGAGTGGTCGTGGTCGCCGCGATGAGAGCGACGATCACGGCGCCGACGCCCGCGGGCACGACGAGCCAGGCCCGCCACTGGCTGACGAACGTGCCCATCCGGATGGGCCGTTCGACCAAATGGAAGGAGGCCACCGAAACGGCGAAGGTCACGGCCGCCCGCACCACGAACAGTTGCCACCCGTAGAGGCCGACGCGCTGGTGGTTGAGCCAGATGAAGAGCGGCCAGTGCCAGATGTAGAGGCCGTAGGAGATGCGGCCGACATAGCGGATCGGCGCCAGGGCGAGGAAGCGGGGCACGATGCTGCGCGGTGCAGCGACCGCGGCCACGATGACGGCACCGACGGACAGGCCGATGAGGAAGAACCCGCCCGAATATGGGAACGAGGACAGTGATGTCGTGAGCAGCCAGATCGACACCGCGCCGATCGCGCCCACGATACCGAGGGCGCCACAGACGGCGAGGCCGGCGTTGCTGGCCGGACGCCACAGGTCACCCTTGGCCAGGCGGCCCTGTTCGTGGCCACGCTGCGCGAGGAGCACGAGGCCGACCGCAATCGCACATCCGATGAACAGGCACTGGGAACGGGTGTCGGTCGCCAAATACGCCCGGTTCGTGTTGAGGCCGCCGTCGTAGACCACATACATCCAGACGGCGGAGCCGATCGCCGCCGCCACGCACAGCAAGAAGAGAGCCTTGAGGCTGCGCGTGAAGTGCATCACGCCGAGGACGACCAGCGGCCAGATCAGGTAGAACTGCTCCTCCACGGCCAGCGACCAGGTGTGCAGCAGCGGAGAGGCGGTTGCACTGTTCTCAGCGAAGTAGTTCGAGTTGATCAGGATGAAGTGCCAGTTGCTGACGTAGAGCAGGGTGGAGAGAGCGTCGAGGCGCAGGGCGCCGTAGGTCCCCTTCGGCACGATCACCGCGGCGAAGAACGCGACGAAGAGCAGCATCAGCAGCAATGCGGGGAGCAGGCGGCGCGCCCGTCTGGCCCAGAACGCGCCGAGCTTGATCGTCAGCGTCTGCCGCCACTCACCGATCAGCAGAGAGGTGATGAGGAATCCGGAGAGGACGAAGAATGCGTCGACGCCCATGAACCCGCCGTCCATGCGCGGGATGCCGCCGTGGAACATCATCACGGCGATGACGGCGAAGGCGCGCACCCCGTCGAGCGCCGGTAGGTAATTGAGTCGGGTGTGCGAGACGGCGCTCTCGTCGTCCTGCATCCGGCCCTGCCCTCCCGGTTCGGTCAACGTGGGCTCCACCGTCCGGTGCCCCAGGAGTCGCCATTGTCGCAGACTCCAGAGTCGCCCTTTCGGCGCCACCGCGTCCGGGGCGACGGTCGCTACCCTGAGTCCCCCTGAGCCCGACCAGGCCACTGGCCGCCCCCCTGCCCCGCCGGAACCCCCCGGTTCGACGCCGTCATCCGGCCGCGTTCCTCCTGGTGGCCGCCCTAGTCGGCGCCGGCGCCGTCCTGGCCTACACCCACTTTGCGAGCGGATCGAACCTGAGCCCGTTGCGGGCGCGCATCGTGTCGATCGCCCAGGGACAGGTCGGCTACACGACGGACCCGTCGAACACCTACTGCAACAAATTCAGCGCGTATTGGAGTGCGGGACTCGACGACTGCGGCGGCAACGGCAACCGCGGCGAGGAGTGGTGCGCCGACTTCGCCGCCTGGGTGTGGAAGGAAGCCGGCGCGGTGGTCACATACCAGTTGGTGCCGGGGTACCTCAACGCGGCTTCGGCCAGCTTCTACGTGTGGGGGACGAACCACGGCACCTGGCACCCGGCCGGCTCGGGCTATGTGCCGCAACCGGGTGACGTCGCCGTCTACGGCCTCGACACCAGCGCGGTCACCGCGGTCCACGTGGCGATCGTGATCGGCACCACCGGGGACAACGCCGCACCCGACGTCGTCAACGGCGACGGCGACCGCACCGGTTACAGCGTGGTCGAAGTGGGGAACAGCCAGGCGTACGCCGACGTGAAGGGCAAGGGAGCGCCCCTTTCGGGCTATGTCTCGCCCTCGTCGGGGTCCGGTCCGACCACCTCGTCCTGATCGCCCTTCGCGTACGCGGCCTCCTCCGCTTGGTTCGCCGCCATCGCCGTCACGACGGCCTCGAACACCTTGGCCGCGTCCTTCTCGATATGTTTGCGCGCCAACATCAGGCACGCCGCTCCCAGGTAGGCGATGGGCAAGATGATGAGGAAGGCCGTGCGGTAGTTGTTCCCGAACTGCGTCGCGATCGCAGAGGTCACGACGGGGGCCGCCGCCGAACCAAAGACGACAGAGGCCAAGGCGAAGGCGCCGAATCCGGCGCCGCGCACCTGAGCCGGCGAAGCGTCGGAGAGGCCTGCTCGTAGCGCTGGGACGCAGGCGGTCGCGGCGAGGAATCCGAGCAGCTGGACCACGAATACGAGGGCGAACGGCATCGGGATGAACGAAATCGTGAACAACGCCGCGCTGATCACGATGCAGACGGCTGGGATCACCATCCGGGCACCCAGGAAGCGGTTGACCCAGCGGTCGGCGATGCGCCCCCCGATGATCGTGCCGGGGATGCCGCCCAGGATGGCCAGCGCGCCGAAGGTCCCGTTCGCCGCCTGCTGGTGGAGGTGCAGCTGGTTTTGGTAGAAGTTCGGCATCCAGGTCGCCACCGCGGTAACGACGAAGCCGACCGTCGACACGCCGACGAGCGCGTAGCGCATCGTCGGGATGCGCAGGATCGTCCCGACGTCCTTGCGCAAACCGTCCACCATGTCGGTGGCGAAATGCCGAAAGCCATGGGGGAAGAGCGGTGGCCGCTCGTCGTCGGCCAGCTCCATTTCGTCGCTGGCCAGTACGTGCGCCCGGTCGGCCGCACCCCGGCTCGGTTCGGGCAGCCGCCAGCAGAAGTAGGCGACCAACAGACCGGGGAAGAGGGACACGAAGAACGCGACCCGCCAACCCCGGCCATCGAAGAGCGGTCCGAGGACGCCCCCGATGGCAAGCCCCATACCGAGGCCGACGTAGCTCAGACACTGCTGGATGGAGAAGGCCCGCCCCCGCCGCTCGGTGCCGTAGTAGTCAGCGATCACGCTGCTGCCCGAGGGGTCGGTGATCGCTTGCCCGAAGCCGAGCGAGGCCCGGATGACGACCAGCAACCCGAAGGCGCCGGTCGGCACCAGGCCGCCAAGCGCGCTGATGATCGACCATAAGACGATGGTGGCGGCCATCGCTCGGGTCCGGTTCCATCGGTCGGCCAGGTACCCGGCCGGCATCGTCACGATGCCGTTGACGAGGATGAAGGCCGAGAAGAGCAGTCCGATGGCCGTGTCGCCCACGCCGAAGCCCGTCCCGGAGTGCATGATCTGGTTGCTGCTGCCCCGGACGATGTACTGGTCCATCCCGTCGATGAAGAGCGTGAAGCCCACCACCCACATCGGCCAGTTGGTCACGACCATCCGGCGCGCCGGGAGCGGCGCCGGCTCGCTCAATGGGGAAGCTCCCGGTGGCGGCGTGCCGTTCGCCGACGCGGGAACAGGCCCGGCTGCGGCCGAGTCCGCCTCATCGCTGCGTCGTGCCTCCGCCGTGCTCATCGACCGGCTCCGCCCGCCGTCCGCCTCTTTCGTCCGCCTGTTATCGGTTGGCCTACGCCCCCGGGGTGTAGTCGGCAGGCAGGCCGATCGACTTCTTCTCGAGGAAGCTCTCGAGGCCTTCGGGCCCGAACTCCCGACCGACGCCGGACTCCTTGAAGCCGCCGAAGGGCGTCGCGAAGTCGATCGGGGCGAACGAGTTGAGCATGTACGTGCCCGTGCGTACCTGGCGTGCAATGCCGAGGCCGCGGTCGTTGTCATTCGTCCACACGGATCCACAGAGGCCGTAGTTCGAGTCGTTGGCAATGTCGACCGCGTTGTCGTCGCCGTCGTAGGGGATCACGACGAGCACCGGTCCGAAGATCTCCTCCTGGGCGATCTTCATCTTGTTGTCGACTTCGGTGAAGACGGTCGGCTCGACGTACCAGCCCTTGCCGAAGTCGCCGCCCTTGGGGCGCCCGCCGCCGATGGCCACGGTGGCACCTTCCTCGCGCCCGCTGTCGAGGTACCCCTCGATCCGCGCCCGCTGCCGCTCGGCGACGACCGGCCCGACCTCGGTCGCCGGGTCCATCGGGTCGCCGACCTTCATGGCGGACACGCCCGAGACCACAGCGTCGACGACCTCGGCGTAGCGAGCACGCGGCGCCAGGATCCGCGTCTGCGCGATGCACGCCTGTCCGTTGTTCATGATCGCGTTGGGCAACAGCGTCGGGATGGTCGTGGCCAGATCGGCGTCGTCGAGGATGATGGCAGCCGACGTGCCGCCCAGTTCGAGCGTGCAGCGCTTGAGACGCTCGCCGCACAGCCCACCGATGCGCTTGCCGCCGACACCGGACCCGGTGAAACTGATCTTGTCCACACCCGGGTGCGTCACCAGGTGCTCGGACACTTCGCGGCCCGCTGGAACCACCGAGAGCACGCCCTTGGGCAACCCGCACTCTTCAAAGATCTCGGCCAGACGGAAGGCGTCGAGCGGCGTCTCCGGTGCCGGCTTGTAGACGACCGTGCAGCCAGCAGCCAGCGACGGTGCGAGCTTGGCCGCCGCGATGAAGAGCGGCACGTTCCACGGGGCGATCGCGCCGACAACCCCGACCGGCTCCTTGGTCACCAGGACCTTGGGATTCAGCAACCCGTCGCGCACTTCGTCGAACGCGAACGTGCCGGCCAGGTCGGCGTAGTAGTTGAAGATCATCATCGGCGCCATCACCTGGCCCAGGTTCGAGAAGGTGATGGGCGCGCCCATCTCCCGTGTGATGATCTCGGCCAGATCGGCGGTTTCCGCCATGATCTGGGCGGCGGCCTGGCGCAAGATCTCGCCCCGCTCCGCCGGTGCCATGCGGGGCCACGGACCGCGGTCGAAGGCGATCCGCGCCGCGGCGACCGCCTTGTCGATGTCGGCCTCGGAGCCGTCGGGCACGCGCGCGATGACCTCTTCGGTGACCGGCGAGATCACGCCGATGGTCTCGGACCCTTCCGGAGCCACCCAGTCGCCGCCGATGTACAAGCGGTCGTAGTCCCGAATCGCCATGCGTCCCTCCCAGGGTCGGGGAGCCTGCGCCCCCGCCGCCGGGCTCACCCCGCGGCGCACCTAGGGTAGCGGCGCCCCCGCGAGCCGGGACAGTCGACGCGCCGGCTCAGCCGGCCTCGTCGCGGCCCTCGATGTGGGCGACGATCCCGCCGTCGGCCTCGATCCAGCCCTTGCCGGCGGCGTATTCGCACATGCGGGCGAACCCCTCGTCCCAGGCGTCGGTCGTGGCCGGCCCGGCGAGGGCCCTCAGGGCGACCGGATCGACGACCACGCACTCGCTGTCGTCCGGGAGCCGGCCCAAACCCGATTGCCGTACGACTTCGGCCAGGTCCCCTTCGCCCTCCACCGCCACGGAGAAACGCCCGAAGTCGTCCGGTTGTTGCAGCAACACCCTCGACTCGGAGAGGTCGATCACGATGATCATCGCCCGCTCGCCGCCATCCACCGGTCGAAGTCGTCGTCGTCCTCCTGGATCGCTCGGGCGATTGCCGCGATCGACGGCGCCCGTGTCCGTTCCTTGCTCGCGGCGTGGGCACGAGCGTTGAGGGTCAGGGCGGCGCGTGCGACGGCGGTGGCCTTCTCCACGACGTCGTCGGCGGGTACCAATTCGTCGAAGTACCCGGAGGCAATGACATCCGACGGCCCGAACTGGTGCGAGAGGGCGACGGCCTTGTCGACCGCTGCGGGCGTGAGCCGTACACGGAGCAACTCGATCGCCGTGCGCGGCATGACCAGGCCGATGGCGACCTCGTTCGCCACCCACTTGTAGGAGCCTGCGTCGGGACCGATCCGGTAGTCCCCGGTGAGCATGAGGAACGTCCCCATCGCGATCGCATGGCCAGTGCACCCGACCACGACCGGGCGCGGATAGGTCAGGATGCGCTCGGCCAGCCGGAACCCCCCGATCACCATCGCCCTCGTCGCCTCACCCCCCTCGATGATGGTGGCGAGGTCGAACCCAGCCGAGAACATCCCCGGCCGGCCCGTGAGCACGATGGCCGCGTCGTCGGCGCCGGCGCGGTCGATCGCGTCCCCTATCTCCGCCTGCATCTGGAGGCCTAAGGCGTTGACCTTCCCGTCGTCGAGCCTGATCGTCGCAATGCCATCCCTGAGCTGGTAGTCGAGAAGCGTCACGGGGTTTCCTCGGCAGATTTCGAGCGCGTCGTTCGGGAACTTAGTTCCAGAGGCCCGCTCGGGTGGCGCCGTCAGTAAAGTGCCGCCTCGTGCCAGACATCGACCAACGCGACCCCGCCGAGGTGGCGGCCGTGCTGAGCCGCTGGCTCGGCACAAAGTCGCCCGGAGGGAAGGGTCCCGAGGTCTTCGACGTGCAGGCGCCCGCGTCGAACGGCTTTTCCAACGAGACCATCCTGTGCCGGACCCGGTCGGCCGACGGCGAGGAGCGCCGCCTGGTCGTGCGGGTGGCGCCCACCAAGCACCTGCTCTTCATGGACGCCGAGTTCTCGACCCAGTACCGCGTGATGAAGGCCCTGGCTGACGGGGGCTCGGCCGTGCCCCTCCCCCCGCTTGGCGACTACGAGGAGGACCCGCAGTATCTCGGTGTGCCCTTCTTCACCATGCAGCACGTGGAGGGAAAGGTCCCGTCGGACAACATCCCCTACACGATGGAGGGATGGGTGATCGAGGCGACGCCCGAGGAACAGGCCCGCATGTGGTGGAGCGGTCTCGACGCGCTGGCCGCGGTGCACAGAACCGATTGGCGCGCCCTCGGCCTCGATTGGCTCGGTATGGCGGGGCGTGGCAAACCGGGAATCGAGCAGCAGATGTCGTACTACCGCGACTTCCTCGACTGGGCGGCCAAGGGCCTCCGGGTCCCGGTCCTCGAGTCGACGTGGCAGTGGATGGTCGACCACACGCCGGCGGAGGAGGGCGAGGTCGTCCTCAGTTGGGGTGACAGCCGGCTCGGCAACATCATCTGGGACGACTTCGAGGCGGCGGCGGTGCTCGACTGGGAGATGGCGACGCTGGGCCAGCCCGAGATGGACCTGGGCTGGTACCTCTACTTCAACCGCCAGTTCGCCGACCCGCTCGGCGTGCCGCGTCCGCCGGGGTTCGGCTCCCACGAGGAGACGATCGGGCGCTACGAGGATCTTTTGGGGCGCCCGATGAAGGACGTCTTCTTCTACGAGGTGTTCTCGGGCTTCCGTTTCGCCGTGATCATGCTCCGGCTGTCGGAACTGCTCGTCGACGACAGCATCTTGCCGAAGGAGTCCGACATGGGGACGAACAACATCGCGACGCAGCTGTTGACGACGATGTTGGAGCTGGACCTGCCCGGGTAGACGGCGCCGTCAGGCGTTCAGGTCGGGCCCGTCGTCCGCGATCGCGTCCTGACCGGGCGGACCGACCGCCACGCCGGCGGCCCGGAGCTGATCACCGAGCCACTGGCCGCCCTCGGGGGTGAGCATGTGCTCCTGCCAGCCCTCGAGGATTTGGTGGAGCTGGTCCTTGTCCGGGATGTTGGCGATGACGTGGACCGTCATCTTCTTGTCGTAGTCGGGAGGCTCCGAGAAGTGGAGGCCGCCGAAGGGGTCCTCCCTGATGTGCGGTGACGGCTCACGCAGGACGTAGAGCTCGCCCGTGTCCTCGACGTAGTTGAGCTCGTGGCGGACGTTGTCCTCATCGAGCCACTCGGTGCCCAGCTCGAGTTCGGCCGACCGCCGGCGCCGCGGGTCGGCCTCGTAGAACTCATCGATATCCATGCGGCGGCACACTACCGCCGACCTGGGCCGTCGTCGGGGGGAGCGATCGGGGGAGCGGCGGCCGCGACGGTGGCGCCATGACGACCACTGCTTCTGGCTCTGCCACTGCCGCTACCAATGCCACCGCCGCCACTACCGCCGCCGGCGGGTCGCGGACGAGCACGTCGACGTCGACGTCGCGAGGGACGAGCCCCCGGACGAAACGTCCGCGGGCCCGGACCGCCGTGATCGACCAGATGGATATCGAGTGGCGGTCGATCGGCCGCTCCGGGTTCGCGGTCCGGGCGCTCCACGAGGTGGCGCGGCGGGACCCGGGGTTGGGCCGACTGGTGTTCGGCGACGACGTCGGTGGCGGGGCGGATGCGGGAGGCGGTGGTGGTGCTGGCGCCGGGCCGGCTTCGTGCCCCACCCCCTGCGACCTGGTCACGCACCTGCGCCGGGCCTCGGGACGCGTCGAGCGCGAGGAGGCGGCTCGCCTGGTGCGGGTACTGCTTCGGGAGGCCGGGAGCGACCCGTTCATCCCGCGGCTGCTGGTCCAGGCCCTGGTACCCGGCCTGATCAGCGTGGCTGGGAAACTCCGCTGGGGCCGAGGCGGCGACTGGCAGGACGGCGAGGAGTTCTTCTGCGAGCTGCTCGCCACGGCGTGGTGCGTCATCGAGGAATGGGCCGGCCAGGACCGCCCGTACGCGGTCCGCGACCTGCTCTCGGCGATCCGCTGCCGCGTCCGGCGGCAGCTCTTCCGCACCAAGGAGCTTTCGTCCCGCGTCATGGCGATGGGTGACGAAGACGTGATGGACCGCGGGACGACCGCCCAGACGCTGCTCGACGAGCTCGCCCGCGCGGTGATCGACGAGCGGGGGCAGGGCATGCCGCTCGACGAGGCCCAGGTGCTCTACGGCCACAACGTGCTCGGTTACTCCATCGCCGAACTCGCCGCCCTGACAGGACGGGACCGCCGCGGCCTCTACGCGCGGCGCACCCGCGCCCGGCGCCGCCTCTGCGCATGAGTACCCCTGTACGGACGGGATGACGCGTGCGTATGGTGGGATCCCAGTGGCTCAGGGGACCGGGTCCTTCGACGGTCGGCGTCCGAGAGTGGTTCGAGGCCGCCCCAATTGGTGGGTCATCCTCGCCGTGTCCCTGGCCTTGATGGCGCTCCTCGTCGCGACCTCGGGCAACCCCAGACGCGTGGCTCGCGGCGCACACGGGATCGCCAACGCGCAGTCGAGCGACTCGCACGGTGCTGCTGGCGGTGGTGCGGGAGCGGGTGGTTCATCCCGTTCGACGTCCACGGCGCGATCGACGACCACGACGGCGCCCGCCGCTGCCCCGGGCGCCAGTACCGCCGGCACCGCGCTGACGTCGACGCGCGGGTCGACGTTCCCGACAGAGGCGCCGCCGGTGCCGGCCACGACGACCACCATTCCAGTCGTGGTGCCGACCACGACGACCACCGTCACCTCGCCGGCTCTGGGAGCGGGCAGCCATCAGGGTGTCATCGAGCCGCCGGCGCAGCGCTCGAGCAGCGTCGGCTTCACAGGCACGGGGGCGATGCAGATCTCCGTGGTCTGGTCGGGGCCCACCTACTTGACCATGCAGGTCAGCTGCCCCAGCGGCACCCAGAACGTCGGCGGGTCCTCCGCCATGGGGGCGTCGCTGCCCAACGCCAGCGGGAGCTGTCTGGCCACGGTCAGCGAGCCCACGACGGAGTCCACGGCCCTCACGTACACCATCACGATCGGGCCGGCCGGTGGCTGAGACCGGCGACGCCGGGGGGCAAGTCCCGGGGCGGCAGCGGCGGCGGTCGCACCGGGTCGCCGACGTCGTCGGTGCCGTGGTCGCGGCGCTCCTCGCGTTCACCGCGGTGCCCGCGGTCCTCGTGCTCGTCGTGGGCAACCCGCTGTCGGGTGGTCTCGGGCACTCCTGGCACCCGGCGCCACGCGACGCGCTCGTGGCCCTCGCACTTGCTGCGTGGATCGCGTGGGCGGCTTGCACCTCGCAACTCGTCCGCGGCGTCGCGCTGCACGTCCGACGCGGTGAGGTGCGGCCGGTCGGCATCGTGACGCCGCTGGACCGGATCGCTGCTCGTATCGCCGTGGGTGTGCTCGCCCTGACCACCGCCGGTACTCCCCTGGTCCTGTCCTCCGGGGCCGGGGCCGCCAGGGCGCCCACGGCAATCACTGCCGTCGTTCGACCGGGCGGCGCGCCGGCACCGTCCCCGCCCACAGGGTCGCGGGCACCGAGGCGTACGGACCACGCCGTCCAGACGGTCCACGCCGTCCACACCGTCCAGCCCGGCGAAAGCCTGTGGCGGATCGCCGACATCCGTCTCGGCGACGGCGCCGACTGGATGCAGATCGCCGCGCTCAACCTCGGCCGCGACATGGGCGGCGGCCAGCGCTTCGTCGACCCGGACCACGTCGTGGCCGGGTGGCGGCTCCGCCTGCCCGCCGAGGCCGCCGGTCACCGCGCCGATCACGTGGACCCCTCTCCGGGCCGTGCCCGGCCGTCCGGAGCCCCCGACCGCCTCCCGGAACTGGTCGCGCTGGGGTGTGGCTCCCTTGCCTGCGCCGCCCTGGCCCGGCGCGCCCGCCGGCGGCACCGGGGCGCCCCCTTCTCGGGCGACCTCGACCTGCCCCTTGGGCGTGGTCCACGGACAGGACGACCCCGTCGTCTGTCCGAGGCGGCCGTCGACACCGACGCGCTCCTGCAGCGCTTCCCTTCGGTGCCCGCGCTCGATGCCTTCGAGGCGGCCAACCGCCTCCTCACCTGTTCGCTCGGGCTCGGCGACCCAGCCGGCGCACCCCGCGTCCGGACCGTCTCGGTCTCACCGGCGGGCGTGACCTTCCACCTGCACGGAGTGCACGGCGACGCCCCCGACGGCTTCGTCGCGGCCGAGAGCCCGGCGCAGGACGGCACTGCGTGGCGGGTCGCCCACGAAGACCTCGCCGGCCTCGAGCCGGCGGCGTCCTTTCCCTGCGCGCCGATCGCCTTCCCCGTCGGCGACGACCACGACGGCACCTGGCTCGTCGCCCTGGGACCCGGCGACGTCCTCCCGGTCCTCGGCGAATCCGCCCCGTCGTTGCTGCGCGCGGCGCGGGCCGCCGCCGAGTCGTGGGCCTGGTCCGACCTCGTGCTGGTCACCGACGACCCGGCCGACCCCGGGCTCGAACGGCGCGCCGTCCCCGCCCTCTTCTTCGGCGACCCCGGGGCGTTGCGGCCCGGCGTCGCACGCCACATCGCCGTCGTCACCACAGCACCCGTCGCGGCCACCGACCTCACGGTGCTGGTCGACCGCCAGGGGGCCACGCTGCACCCCGTCGGCCGCGTCCTGCGGCCCCACCTGCAGTCCGCCGAGACGGCGCAGCTCGTGGCCGAGCTCGTCGACCCGACCGACCCGTTCGGGGTGCCGGCGCTCGATCCCGAGCCTTCCCCTACTCGCGCGCCCCTCGACGACCCCGTCCCTCCGCCGCCGGTCGCGTCCGCCCTCACGGCGGGTCCCGTCGAGGTCCGGCTGCTGACCGTCACGCCCCGCCTCGACGGGCTGGCCGAAGCGCTGCCGCCCAACCGGGCCCGGCGCGCCGTCGAGCTCGTTGCGTATCTCGCCCTCCACCGGCCCGACGTGATCACCAGCGACCGGTTGCGTACCCGCGTCCTCGGCTCGTCCGACGCCGACGCGGCGGCCAAGACATTGTTCAACACGGCCTACGCCGCCCGGCGGGCCATGGGTGCGGGCGACGACGGCACCCCCCTGTTCCCCGGGGCCACCCGCAACGGCCTCTACCAGGTGTCCGCCGAAGTGACCGTCGACGTGCAGCGCGCCGCGACGCTGGCCGCCGAGGCGAAGGCGCACGATGACGCCCAGCTGGCCATGGCGCACTACCGGGCTGCGCTCGATCTCGTCGAGGGCGAGCCGCTCGCCAACGCGCTCTCGGGGTATTCGTGGTGGGAGGCGGAGGGCCACGGCGCCCGTATCGCCGCCGTGCTGGTCGACGCGGCGTGTTGCCTCGGGGCGCTCGCCGCCGACGCCGGCCTCTTCGACCTGGCGCGCTGGGGCCTCGAGCGCGCCCGGCTCGTCGAGCCCTACAGCGAGGCGCTCTCCCGGGCCGCCATGGAGCTCGCCGCCGCCGAGGGCGACGCCGACCGGCTCCGGCTCGAGTGGCGCGAATGCCAGCGCCGCGTCGATGCGCTCGACCCGGGCTCCTCGCCCTCGTCGCGCACCGAGACCCTCTACGGCCAGCTCAGCCGGCGGGTGCTCGTCGGCGC
>DATAYX010000083.1:0-8025 GCA_036272355.1 Acidimicrobiales bacterium | reverse complement strand
TCGTCGAGCAGCACCGTCTCAGGGCCGCCGGCATTGACCATCGGCTCGATGGCGAAGACGTTGCCCGTCTTGAGCGTTGGGCCCTTGCTGCCGGGCCAGTAGTTCGGAACCTGGGGCTGTTCGTGCATTGCGGTGCCGATGGCATGACCGACGTACTCGCGCACGACGGTGAAGCCAGCGCCCTCGGCGACGTTCTGGACGGCGCGGCCCACTTCGTGGAGTCCGTTGCCTTTTACCAGCTGTTCGATGCCGGCCCACAGGCTGCGCTCGGTCACGTCGAGCAACTTCTGCGCCTCGTTGGAGATGCTGCCGACGCCCATGGTGAACGCGGCATCGCCGTGGTAGCCCTCGATGATCGCCCCGCAGTCGATCGAAAGGATGTCGCCCTCCTCGAGGGTGTAGGAGCCCGGAATGCCGTGCACGATCATCGAGTTGGGCGAGGTACAGATGACGGCGGGGAACCCGTGGTAGCCGAGGAAGTTCGAGGTCGCGCCCCGCTTGTCGAGCACTTGGCGGGCAACCTTGTCGAGCTCGGCGGTCGTGACGCCTGGCTTGGCGGCGGCCCGCGTGGCCTCGTGCATCTCCGCCACGACCTTGCCGGCGCGGCGCATCTTGGCCAGCTCGGCCTCGTTGCGCCTCACTGTTTATTGCCCTCGATCTGGCGCCGGTGCCGCATGGCATCGATGGCGCCGACGACGCGCCGCGTCACCGCATCGGGCGAACCGGTGCCGTTGATCTCGACCAGCAGGTCGCGGTTCTTGTACCAGTCGAGCAGCGGGGCCGTCTCCTCCTCGTAGAGGTTGAGACGGCGCTCGATCGCCTCTTCGGTGTCGTCCTGACGCTGCACGACCTCGCCGCCGCAGACGTCGCAAGTCCAGTTGACCAACGGCGGCGCCGCCGTCGAGTAGTTGGCGCCGCAGTCGACGCAGACCCGCCGCGAAGCCAGCCGCTTCATGACGAGGCTCGTCGGCACCTGCAGATCGATCACCATGTCGAGCCCGAAGGGTTCCGAGATCTTCTCGAGGGCCTCGGCCTGTCCTGTAGTGCGGGGGCAGCCGTCCAGGACGAACCCGCGCCCGGTGGTGTCCCGCTCGGAAAGGCGGCCCCCCACCATCTCCATCACGAGGTCGTCGGGGATGAGCTCGCCGTCGTCCATCAACTTCGCGGCTCGCTGGCCGACCGCGGAGCGCGACTTCACCTCGCTGCGCAGCATGTCGCCAGTGGAGACATGCGGCACGACATAGTGATGCGAAAGGCGGACGCACTGCGTCCCCTTCCCGGCCCCCTGCTTGCCGAGGACCACGAGCCTGACCCCGGGGATCACGGATGGCCTACTTGAGGAAGCCTTCGTAGTTGCGCATCATGAGCTGGCTGTCGATCTGACGCATCGTCTCGAGGGCGACGCCGACCGAGATCAGCAGAGTGGTCCCGTAGAAGGGGAACTTGTTGAGGTGCCAGAGCGCCATGAGGAGCGACGGCACGACAGCGACCGAGCCCAGGAACAACGCGCCGACCACCGTGATGCGACTGAGGATGTGGGCGAAGTAGCGCTCGGTTGGCGGCCCAGGGCGAATGCCCGGGACGAAGCCACCCTGCTTACGAATGAGGTCGGCCTGCTGGTGCGGATCGAACGCAACGTAGACGTAGAAGAACGTGAACATCACGATGAGCAGGAAGTAGGCCGCAATATAGAAGAAGCTGGTCGGCGTCAGGCTGTTCCGCACGAAGTTCTGGAACCAGGTCCACGGAATGACGTTGGAGAGCAGCACTGGGATGTAGAGCACAGAGCTGGCGAAGATGATCGGGATCACGCCGGACTGGTTGACCTTCAGCGGGATGTAGGTCGAGCTGCCGCCGTACATTCGTCGGCCCACGACCCGTCTCGCGAACGTGACGGGTATTCGGCGTTGCCCCTGGTCCATGAAGACGATGACCACCAACAAGATGAGCGAGACGATGATGATGATTCCGAATTTCGTCTTGCCACCTTCCTCATAGATGGCCTTGAATCCCGTGGGGATGGCCGCCACGACGTTGGCGAAGATCAGGATCGACATGCCCTGGCCGATGCCACGCTGGGTAATGAGCTCGGCCAGCCACATGACGAACGCAGTGCCCGCCGTGAGGATCAGCACCATGAACAGCGCCAATGGCCAGCTGAACGTCGGGATCAGGTCGATGTTCGTTCCGAGGAGCGCGGAGTCGTGGCCGTGGAACGCGTAGACCAGACCGGCCGACTGCATGACGGCCAGGCCTACGGTCAGGTACCGGGTCGTCTGGGTGATCTTCTTCTGTCCGACTGCGCCCTGGTCCCGCCATTCCTCGAGTTTGGGAATCACCGTCGAGAGCAGCTGGATGATGATGGAGCTCGTGATGTAGGGCATGACGCCGAGGCCGAACACGGCCAGGCGCACCAATGCGCCCCCGCTGAACAGGTTCAGGAAGCCGAGCACGCCCGACGATGACGCCTGGCTTTCCAGGCTCTGCAGCCGGGCCCAGTTGACGCCCGGCACGGGCACGTTCGCGCCGATCTGGTAGAGCGCGATGACCGCGAGCGTGAAGATGACCTTGTTGCGAAGGTCGGGAACCCTGAAGATGTTGGCGAGCCGGGAGAGCATGCCCTTCCCCTCAGCCCTGGCCCGGTACGGCCACTAGCGGTTCATCAGGGCATTGCCCGCGGCCGGCGGACGCCCCTGCGCGTAGGGCAGCGGCACCCGTTCCACGCTGCCACCGGCGGCGGTGATCGCCTCCTCGGCCGACTTGGAAAAGGCGTGCGCGGAAACGCGGACGGGCCGACTGACTGTGCCCTGCCCCAGGACTTTCACCAGCGCCTTCGGACGCACCACCCCTGCCTTCACCAGCGTCTCCACCGTAACCTCGTCCGCGCCCAGCGCATCGAGAGCAGCGAGGTTGACCGGGGTATAGGCGACACGGAAGGGGTTCTTGAACCCCTTGAGCTTCGGGATCCGCTGCATCAGGGGTAGTTGGCCACCCTCGAAGCCGACCGGCACGGTGCTGCGGGCCTTCTGCCCCTTGCTCCCGCGGCCAGCCGTCTTGTGGCCCTTGCCGCCGGTCCCCCGCCCGACGCGGCGCTTGGCCGTCGTCGCTCCCCTGGGCGGCGCCAGGTCATGGAGCTTCACTGCGACACCTCCTCTACACGGACGAGATGCGGCACCCGGGCGATCATGCCCCGGATCTCGGGGCGGTCGGGCAGGTCGTTGGACTGCCCGATGCCGCGCAGTCCCAGCGCCCGCAGCGTGCCGCGGTGCTTGGGCTTCGAGCCGATCGACGAGCGCGTCTGGGTCACCCTCAGCTGAGCCCCTGCCGACTCTTTCTTCGTGGTGCGGGCGGCCACGGTCACTTCGCCTCCGCCGCGTAGAGGTCCGTCTCGCGCTTGCGCTCGCGATAGGAGCGCAACACACCACCCGGCGTCACCTCGTCGGGCTGCTTGCCACGGAGCGCAGCCACCTCGTCAGGACGCCGCAGTTGCTTGAGGCCCTCGATGGTGGCGTGGGCCACGTTGATGCCATTCGAGGAGCCCAGCGATTTACACAGGATGTCGCGGATGCCCGCCATCTCGAGGATGTGCCGGGCCGCGCCGCCGGCAATGACGCCGGTCCCGGGAGCGGCCGGCTTGAGCAGGACGCGACCGGCTCCACTCTCGCCGATTATGGGGTGAACGATCGTGCTGCCGGCGAGGGGAACGTCGAAGAGGTTCTTGCGCGCCTCTTCGATCCCTTTCTGCACCGCGAGGCCGGCCTCCTTCGCCTTGCCGTACCCGAGGCCCACCTTGCCGTTGCCGTCGCCGACAACCATGAGCGCGGCGAACGAGAAGCGCCGGCCACCCTTGACGACCTTGGCCACGCGGTTCACCTTGATGGTGCGCTCTTCGTACTGTGTCTCGGCCATACTCAGAACTCCAGTCCCTCGGCTCTTGCCGCATCAGCCAGCACGGCGACACGACCGTGGTAGACGAAGCCACCACGGTCGAAGACCGCCCTGGTGATCCCGGCCGCCTTGGCCCGGGTGCCAAGCAAGCGTCCGACCGACTCTGCGCCACTCACGTTACCGCCACCGCTCTTGCCCAAGGACGCGCGCACGTCGGGTTCGACCGAGGAGGCCGCGGCCAGGGTGCGACCAGCGGTGTCATCGATGAGCTGGGCCGAGATGTGCCGGTTGGAGCGGTGGACGGCGAGGCGCGGGCATTCGGCCGTCCCGCTCACCTTGGTGCGCACTCGCGCGTGGCGCCGGAGCCGCAGACGCGTGCGATCGCTCGTGCGTGCCATTACTTCGCCGCCTTTCCGGCCTTGCGCATCACTCGCTCGTTGGCGTAGCGGACACCCTTGCCCTTGTAGGGCTCCGGCTTGCGCAGCTTGCGAATGTCTGCGGCGACCTGTCCCACCTTCTCCTTGTCGATGCCCTTGACGATGATCCGCGTCGGGACTGGCACTTCGAAGGTGATTCCCTCCGGGGCATCGACGACGACCGGGTGGGAGAAGCCGAGCGCGAGCTCGATCGTGTTGGAGCCGCGTGCCGCGGCGCGATAACCCACACCGACGATCTCGAGCTCCTTGGTGAAGCCGTCGGTCACGCCTGAGACCATGTTGGCGACGAGCGACCGCGAGAGACCGTGCAGCGCACGGTGCTCGCGCTCGTCATCGGGCCGGCTGACCACGAGGGTGTCGCCATCTTGTGCGATGGTGATCCCCTCAGGAAGGCGCCGCTCGAGCGTCCCCTGTGGGCCCTTGACGTTGACGGTCGCACCGCTCAGGGTGACGGTGACGCTTGAGGGGACAGTGATCGGCGAACGTCCGACACGCGACATCAGGCATCCCCTCCCATCGTGGGAGCCGACAGCGAGCTACCAGACATGGCAGAGCACCTCCCCGCCCAGGTGCTTGCGACGCGCCTCGGCGTCGGTCACAAGCCCCTGACTGGTCGAGACGACGGCCACACCCATGCCGCCGAGCACGCGCGGCATGCCGTCGGCCCGGGCGTAGATGCGCAGGCCGGGCTTGGACACGCGCTTGATGCCGGCGATGGTACGCGTACGGTCGCCCGCATACTTCATGGTGATCTCGAGGGTCGTGCCGGGCTTCCCTTGGTTGGGCGCGACCTTGTAGTCCGCGATGAAGCCCTCACGCTGGAGGATGTCCGCGAGCGACACCTTGAGCTTGGAGCCGGGCATCCGGACGGTGTCGTGCTGGGCCGAGTTCGCGTTGCGGATCCGGGTCAACATGTCCGCGATGGGGTCGGTCATGGTCATGGCGGCCTACCAGCTTGCCTTCGTGACGCCAGGCACCTCGCCGGCATGCACCATGACGCGCAAGCAGATGCGACACAGCCCGAACTTGCGGTAGACCGCCTTCGGCCGCCCGCAGCGTTGGCAACGGGTGTACCCCCGCACCTTGAACTTGGGCGTGCGTCGCTGCTTCTCGATCAGAGCTTTCTTCGCCATGGTGTTACCGGGTCTCCTGTCGGAAGGGAAAGCCGAACGCCGTCAGGAACGCCCGTCCTTCCTCGTTGGTGCGTGCGGTCGTGACAATGGTGATGTCCATTCCGCGGGTCGTGTCGATCTTGTCGTAGTCGATTTCGGGGAATACCAGCTGTTCGGTCAGACCGAACGTGTAGTTGCCGTGGCCGTCGAACGACCGGGGCGACAGGCCACGGAAGTCACGGATGCGCGGGATCGCCAAGCTGAGCAGTCGGTCGAAGAACTCCCAAGCGCGGTCGCCACGCAGCGTGGCCTTGACGCCGATGTTCTGGCCCTCGCGGAGCTTGAAGCCGGCAATGGACTTCTTGGCTCGCGTAACGACCGGCTTCTGCCCGGTGATGACCTCGAGATCGCGCTGCGCCCCCTCTATGAGCGAGGCCTGCTGGGTGGCGCGGCCGACGCCCATGTTGATCACGATCTTCTCCAAGCGGGGCACTTCCATGATGTTGGCCAGGCCGAGCTCGTTCTTGAGCTGGTCCCGCACCTCGGCCAGGTAGCGCTCCTTGAGCCGGGGACGCGTCTGGGTGCTCGTTGTGCTCACAGGCTCGCCCCGCACTTCTTGCAGACCCGGACCTTTTCGCCGTCGTTCTCGACCTTGTAGCCCACGCGCGTCGGCCGGTCGCAGCTCTTGCAGATGAGCGCAACGGTCGAGATATGCACGGGCATGAACTTGTCGATCACGCCGCCCTGCTGGGTGGCGCGGGTCGGCTTGGCGTGGCGCTTGGCCACGTTGACGCCCTCGAGGATCACCTTTTGGCGACCGGGAATGGCGCGGACGACTTCTGCCTTCTTGCCCTTGTCCTTGCCCTGCAGGACCATGACTTGGTCACCCTTTTGGATCTTCATCACAGCACCTCCGGGGCGAGCGAGACGATGCGCATGAAGCGCTTGTCACGGAGTTCACGACCGACAGGTCCGAAAATGCGCGTCCCGCGCGGCTGCTGCTGGTCGTTTATGAGGACGGCGGCATTCTCGTCGAAGCGGATGTAGCTACCGTCAGGCCGGCGCTTCTCCTTCTTTGTTCGCACTACCACGCACTTGACGACATCACCCTTCTTCACGGCGGCGCCCGGAATGGCATCCTTCACCGTGGCGACGAAGACATCGCCGATGCTGGCGTAGCGCCGGCGCGAGCCGCCGAGCACGCGGATGCACAGCACCTCACGCGCACCCGAATTGTCGGCCACCCGGAGCCGGGATTCCTGCTGGATCATCGGGCCCGCTCCACCACTTCGGTCAGGCGCCAGCGCTTGAGCTTGGAGAGCGGTCGGGTCTCTTGCACCCGGACTCGGTCCCCCACCTTGGCGGTGTCTTCGGCGTCGTGGACGTAGAGCTTCTTGGTGCGCTGCACGGTCTTGCCGTATTTCGGGTGGCGCACGCGGTCGATCACAGCGACCACCACGGTCGAGGTCATGGCGTCGGACACGACGATCCCCTCGCGGACCTTGCGGCGGTTGGCCCTCCCGGTGTCCTCGGGCTCGGCGGCCTTCGTCGTCTTGGCGGCCTTGGTCGTCGTGGTGCTCTTGGCCGCGACCGGCGCGGCAGCCTCGCCATCGCCGGCAGGCAGCTCAACCGCAGCCTCGGCCTCGACGGTCTCGAGCGCCTTCTCCGCGTCCGCGGCGGCAGCCTTCGCGGCCTCGTCGGTCTCTTGGTTCTCTGTCTCTTCGGCCATCAGGCCTCATCCTCTTCGTCGTCGATTTCGTCGTCGTGCGGCTCGTGATCGTGGTCGTGGTCGTGGAGGACGCCCTCGGCCTCAGCCTCTGCCTCGGCCGCCGCGGTCCTGGCAGCAGCGCGCTCCTCGCGGTCGGCGTCCTCGGCGGCCAGCTTGGCCCGGGCCGCCTCGTGCTCCTCTGCGGTCGGGGCCACGTAGGCACCTTCGGCCTCGAGGATCTCGCGGCCGCGCAGCACAGTCAGCATCCGGGCCACCTCGCGGCGCACCTGCCCGATGCGCGATGGGTTGTCCAGCTGTCCGGTGGCCAGCTGGAAGCGCAGGTTGAACAGTTCGCGGCGCGAGTCGCCCAGCCGCACTGTCAGCTCGTCACCGTCGAGCATGGAGAGATCGTGGGCAGTCGGCATCAGACGGCGACCTCAGGATGACCGTGCGAACCCGGGCGGACCACGAAGCGGGCCTTGAACGGCAGCTTCTGGATGGCACGCTCCATGGCGGCGCGGGCCAGCTCCTCGTCCACGCCGGCCAGCTCGAACAGCACGCGGCCCGGGTGCACGACGGCGACCCAGAGCTCGGGGTTGCCCTTGCCCGAGCCCATGCGGGTCTCGGCCGGCTTCTGGGTGACGGGCTTGTCCGGGAAGACGCGGATCCAGACCTTCCCCCCACGCTTCACGTGACGGGTCATGGCGATACGTGCAGCCTCGATCTGGCGCGCCGTCAGCCAGCCCGGCTCCATCGCCTGGATCCCGAAGTCACCGAAGGACACCGAAGACCCGCCACGGGCGGCGCCGGTCAGGCGGCCGCGCTGGGTCTTGCGGTGCTTGACCTTCTTGGGCATCAACATGTCAGTCCGACTCCTTGC
>DATAYX010000082.1:0-2143 GCA_036272355.1 Acidimicrobiales bacterium | reverse complement strand
TTGATGGCGTCCACCTCGTCGTCCATGTCGGGGTCGTACAGGAGGACGGACGCCCCGGCGTGCTCGACGACGTAGGCGATCTCGTCGCCCGTCAAGCGGAAGTTGATCGGCACGAGGATGCGCCCGTAGCCGCTGACCCCGAAATACGACGTCAGGAAGCGGCCCGAATTGGGGCTCACGATGGCCACACGCTCGCCGTGCTCGACGCCGAGGTCGTCGAGGGCCAGGGCCATGCCCTTCGCCCGCGCCCCGAGTTCGCCGTAGGTCAGGGTGCCGAACGAGCCGGTCGCCTCCGGCTCGTCCATCACCGCGGTCCGGTGCCCGTAGACGAACGCCGCCCGGTCCATGAAGTCAGCCACCGTGAGTGCGACCCGCATGCCACCCCCAATCTCTCGGCGCCCATCGAGCGCGCCCCACCGCCGCCGACGATACCGGACGGTTTGTCGCTCGCCGGAGGGAGACGTTCCCTCGGCGCCCTTCGCTCAGAAGTGTCCGAGCACCGGGTGCGGGACGTAGGGCTTCTCGAGCCGCTCGATCTCGTCTTCGTCCAGTGTCAGGGCCTCGGCGGCCAGGGCGTCCTTGAGGTGCTTCTTCTTGGTGGACCCGACGATGGGGGCCGTCACACCGGGCTTCTGCAACAGCCAGGCCAATGCGACCTGCGCCGAGGGGACGCCCCGCGTCGTGGCGACGTCGTTCACGGCGTCGACGACGTCGTAGTCGGTCGGCTGGTCGTAGAGGTAGTCCGTGAATCCGTCGGTGCTCGAACGGGTCGTGTGGCGGCCGCCGTCGCGCGTGCGGTTGCCGGCCAACATCCCACGTGCGAGGGGACTCCACGGGATGCACCCCACGCCCTGGTCGAGGCAGAGCGGGATCATCTCGCGCTCCTCCTCGCGGTACACGAGGTTGTAGTGGTTCTGCATCGAGACGAACTTGGCCCAGCCGTGCCGCTCGGCCGTGTACTGCGCCTTGGCGAACTGCCAGGAGAACATGCTGCTGGCGCCGATGTAGCGCGCCTTGCCGGCCCGCACGACGTCGTTGAGCGCTTCCATCGTCTCCTCGATCGGCGTCCGCGGGTCCCAGCGGTGGATCTGGTACAGGTCGACGTAGTCCATCTTCAGCCGCTTCAGCGACGCGTCGATCCCCGAGAGGATGTGCTTGCGCCCGAGCCCGCCGCCGTTCTCCCCCGGCGTGACCGGCATGAACACCTTCGTGGCGATGACCGCCTCGTCCCGGCTGAGGAACTTCGGCACGAGACGGCCGGTCGCCACCTCGCTCGCACCGCCCGAGTAGGTGTCGGCGGTGTCGAAGAAGGTCACCCCGCCTTCGACGGCGGCGCGCACGATGGGCTCGGCGGCGTCCTCATCGATGACCCACGGGCGCTCGCTGTCGTTGCCGAATCCCATCATGCCGAGGCAGACCCTCGACACCCGCAGCCCGGCGGTACCCAGATTCGTGTAGTTCATGCTGACCTCGCTCCGCTCGTCCCCGGCAGGCTTACCAGGTGCGGGGGGTCAGCTGCGCAGGGATCGCCCGCGGTCAGCCCGTGGTGCCGGCGTCAGCCGTCGCCTCCGTGGCCGCGGCCGCCACCACTGCCGTCGCCTTGCCCGTTGCCGTGGCTGTTCTGACTGTTGCCGCCTCCGTTGCCGCCTCCGTTGCCGTTTCCGTTGCCATTGCCATTGCCGTTTCCGTTGCCATTGCCGCCGCCTCCGTTGCCGCTGTTGGCCCCTGCGATCGTCGTGGTCGGCGGAGTCTGCGGCGCCGCGACGAGCACGGTGGTCGTGGTGGTTGTCGGGGGCGGGACCGTGGCGGCGACCAAACTCGCCTGACGCGTCGCGCTGGCGGCAGCGGCGGCCGCCGCGGCACTTGCAGACGGCGGCAACGAGGGCCCGACGACGACACTGCCCGCGGCAGCGCTCCCGCTGCCGGCCGCACCCCCAGCCGACTGTCCGCTCTGGGCGCCCCCCGCCCCGCTTGAGGCCGGCGATTCAGATTGCGGTGGCGCGTTCGTGATCGGTGGTTGACCACTCTGGGCGCCGGGTTGCGAGCCCGGATTCGAGGTTGCGAGCGGCACACCCGCCGGTCCGTTGCCGACGATGAGCGCACCCAGCACCGACACCGCGGCACCGGCGGCGCACAGGGACGC
>DATAYX010000081.1:0-2354 GCA_036272355.1 Acidimicrobiales bacterium | reverse complement strand
GGGCGCTGGCCAGGGTCTCTTGGTGCTCGCCTGCCTCCAGGACCTGTCGCAGGCCCGGGCACGCTGGGGCCAGGAGGCCGACGGTTTTCTTTCGTTGTTCGGCACCACCGTCGTACTGCCCGGCATCGCGGACACGGCGACCTTGCGTGACCTCAGCGCGCTCGCCGGCGATCGCGAAATCGTCTCGACCACGATCAGCCGTTCGGTGGACCATTGGGGCCGCATCCGGCCCTCGACCTCTTTGAGCCCGTCACAACAGCGGCGCCTGCCGGTCGACGCCGTGTCCCGTGGTATGCGCGGGCGCGCCCTCGTACTCGGCCCGGACAAGGACGTGACCGACGTCACGCTCACCCCGGCGCACGAGCGCTCGCCGTGGCGCGAGCTGATCGGCCGGGCACGGTCCCGTCCCGTCGTCGAGAGAGAGCCTCCGGGCCTCGGCCGTTGAACGAGAGCGGGTCGGCCGGGCGGTCGGTCCGTCACCGGTCCAGCCCGAGCTCCATCTCGGCCGGCGCGCGCCGGCCCAGCCGTACCCGTGCCGCGTCGAGTTGGCGCGCCACACGCAGGTGGTCGGCCAATCGGCCCGGCGGCAACGACGACAGCGGACGATCGGTACCGAGTGGCTCGACCGCCCGCTCGATGCCCCACCGATCCCGATAGGCGTCGATCACCCGCGCCGCCGCCAGCCACGTCTCGTGGGCGGCCGGATCGACCGGTCGCGGCCCGAGCGCCCGCAGATGGTGCGTCGCCGGCATCACCGATCGCCGCGTCGTGAGGTCCTCGGCCACACCCACCTGCGCCCCGGGCGCCCACATGTCGGTCACCCGGTCGACCGAGGCCGCAGGCACGCCGTCGCGGGCCGAGCCGGCGAACGCCGCGACCACGTCGCGCCGGTGGGCCCCGCCGTGCGGCGTCAGGGCGATCACCCCGGCGAAGCGGTGCTCGTCGTAGGAGCCGGGGACAGCAATGGAGTCCGCCCCCGCCGGCGCCGGCCGCACCCGCAGGTCCCCTTCGAGGCCCGGCCCGACAAAGTCGGCTCGTCGTCGCCACGCCACGGCCAAGTCGTCATAGGGGATCCCGGTCGTCTTCGGCGGCCGCGTCGCCGCCCACGCGACGTGCCGGCCGCGGGCCGACCGTGCCCCCGCCCGGAACGCGTGCATCCGCACGTCGGCGCCCCTCGAGGAGAACTCGCCCATCAGCTCGGGCGGCACCCCGGCGATCTCCGACGTCCGGCCGGGGCCCGTCGGAGCCTCCCATCGCACACCGAGCGCCGACGTCAGAGCGTGACGCAGGTGCGCGTCGTACACGCCGCCCGCCGCTACACGATGTGCGTCGAGCCCCCGCCCGTCGCACGCACTCCAGCGCCCGTCCACGCCGTGGACCGCGTTGGCCACGACCACGTGGCTGTGCAGGTGCGGGTCGAGGTTCCGGTTCACGCCGTGGGTGAATTGCGCGCCAGAGAACCCGGTGGTGCCGATCACCGCACGCTCCCCGTCCTCCCGACGCCACCGGGTTGCGCCCAGTCCGTGGCGCTCCACGTAGCGCAGTGCGCCCACCACCGCCTCCGTGTGCGCCGCCACGACCGCTCGCGCCACGTCGTCGCCGCCCAACGCGAAGACGACGCTCACCGACTTGGGCGCGCTGAAGGTCAGGTCGTAGCCGGCGACCCGCCGGCCGGTCGGCAGCGGGAGCGGCCGTGCGGTCCCCGGATGCCGCCCCGCCAGGAGAGAACGGAACTGCGTCGCGTCGACCGGCGCGGCCCCGTCCAAGCCCAGGTCGCCAGCGGCGGCCCCGATCCAGCGGCCCGCAGCCCGAGCGGGCCCGGGCACCGGCACCTCCGCCGCCAGGTCGGCCAGGTAGTAGTCGGCCCGGCCTGTGCCGA
Source organism: Acidimicrobiales bacterium (assembly GCA_036272355.1). Taxonomy (GTDB): domain Bacteria; phylum Actinomycetota; class Acidimicrobiia; order Acidimicrobiales; family RAAP-2; genus Bog-473. The sequence goes on along the minus strand of DATAYX010000081.1, from coordinate 475 downwards.
TCCGCCGGATCCCCAGCATCGCCGACCGAACGGTCGGCCCAGCACCCCGCCTACGACGTGCGGCGCAACTCCACGACGGGGATCACCCGGCCACCGGCGCTTTCTTGGTACTCACCGAACCCGGGCATCCGCGCCACCTGCGCCTCGAACAGCCGGTCACGCTCCGCACCCGTCACGACGTGGGCGACCGCCGGGAACGTCTCGTCCCCGTACTCCACCTCGACCTCTGGATGCGCGACCACGTTGTGATACCAGTCCGGGTTCGTCGGAGCCCCGCCCTTCGACGCGAAGACGTACAGGCGCCCGTCCTCGGCGAGCGTCACCAAGGGGTGCGTCCGCCGCGTCCCCGATTTCGCACCCGTCGTCGTCAGGAGCACGAGCGGCGAACCATTGAACGGGCCGCCGACGACACCGTGGTTGGAACGGAACTCCTCGATGATCCCGGTATTGAAGTCGTTGACCTGGCTCACCCAGG
>DATAYX010000080.1:0-6783 GCA_036272355.1 Acidimicrobiales bacterium | reverse complement strand
CCTTAGACGCCGGCGGAAATAGTCGTCAACCCGGTGCACTCCGGAAACCCCGCAGGATCGTCTCCAGATGGCGCCGCCAGAGCTCATGGCCATGGCGGGCCGGGTCGGTGCGCTCGGATTGGATGACGCCGCGTAGTGCCCAGACGGCAGCGGTGATGTCGTCGGGTGTGACGTCCGCGCGGGCTGCACCGGCCCGTTGTGCGCGTCGCAGTAACTCGGTCGAACGCCGGCGCAGTTCCTCGACGAGAGGTTCGGGCGCGAGTTCTCCCCAGACTGGCGCGGAGAGTCCCGCCTTGGCGGCAAGCTCGACGCCCACGGTCCGCAGAAAGACGTCGAGGCCAGCCTCCGGAGGTGACTGCTCGGCGATGACGGCCACGTCGATCAGATGTCGAAAGAATCCGCTGAGCACCTCCTGGACCAGAGCGTCCTTGTTGGCGAACCGGCGATACAGCGTCGCCGGACCCACCGCGGCCGCATTGGCGACATCGCCGAGGGTGGCGGCCGGTCCCCGCTCGGCGAAGACCTTCTCTGCGGCTCTGACGAGCCGTTCGCGGTTGATGGCGGCGTCGCGGCGCACCGAATCCCTTCCTGCTCCTGCGGAATGTGCCGGCTCGGGAATGAATCCCGCGCTGTGGCGTTCAGCATATGTGATAGCTCTACTACCAGATACGCAGGAGGGTCATGACCGTCGAAGAGGCCAAGGGTTCAGCTCGTGTGCGGCTCGGGCATTCCGAGCTGACCGTGCGCCCCGTCGGCTTGGGCTGCATGGGAATGTCTCAGTTCTACGGAGCCGCCGATGACAGCGAGTCCGTAGATACGATCCGATCGGCGATCGATCTCGGAGTCGACTTCCTGGACACCTCCGATGTGTACGGTGCTGCTCTCATCGCCACGGCGACGAACGTCCGCGGTTTTGGCCACAACGAGCAGCTGATCGGTGCCGCGATACATGGTCGCCGCCACAACGTCGTCCTCGCAACGAAATTCGGCGTGAAGGTCAACGATGCCGGGAACGGGATCGTGCTGGACGGGCGTCCCGAGTACGTCGCCGCGGCGTGCGAGGCGAGCCTTCGTCGACTAGGCACCGACGTCATCGACCTGTACTACTGCCACCGGCTTGATCCGAGTGTCCCCATCGAAGACACCGTCGGGGCGATGGCCCAGCTTCTCACCGCCGGCAAGGTCCGCGCGCTGGGACTCAGTGAGGTAGGGCCTGAGCTCATCCGCCGGGCACACGCCGTGCACCCCATCACTGCGCTACAGAGCGAGTACTCACTGTGGGAGCGGCGCGTCGAGGGCGGAATCACCGCAACATGCCGCGAACTCGGCATCACGTTGGTGCCGTTCAGCCCATTGGGCCGATCGGCGCTGACCGGCGTGTTGAAACCCGGTGACACGTTTGACTCCAACGACTTCCGGGCGAGCAATCCGCGGTTCTCGGCCGACAACCTCGCGACCAACCTCGAACCGGTGGCGGCCCTTGCCGAGCTGGCCGCCGACAAGGGCTGCCGACCGGGACAGCTGGCCTTGGCGTGGCTGTTGGCCCAACCGCTGGACGTGGTACCCATTCCGGGAACCAAGCGCATTGCGTACGTCCGGGAGAATCTCGCGGCCACCTCCGTCGCAATCAGCACCGACGAAGTTGCTTATCTGAGTGACATATTCGCGCCCGGGCGGATCGTGGGAGAGCGCTACACCGCTGCGCACGCCCGCACCGTCGCGAACTGAACTGGAGAAGATCATGAGAAAGGTTTGGTTCATCACAGGGTCGTCGCGAGGGTTCGGCCGCGAACTGGTCCGAGCTGCGCTCGACACAGGTGACGCAGTCGTTGCGACCGCTCGCCGCCCCGAGCAACTGGCCGATCTGGCGACCACCTACGGGGAGCGCATCCTTGCGCTGCCACTCGATGTCACCGACGCAGCCGCCGCGGCGGTGTCGATCGCGGCTGCCCGGGAACGGTTCGGGCGCCTCGACGTCGTAGTCAACAACGCCGGGTACGCCAACGTGGCGCCCATCGAGACCGGCGATGACGAGGACTTCCGGGCCCAGTTCGAGACGAATTTCTGGGGCGTCTACAACGTGTCTAAGGCTGCGATACCGGCGCTGCGCGAACAAGGCGGTGGCTTGATCATTCAGTTCTCGTCCATGGGTGGCCGGGTCGGCGGGTCGGCCGGTATCGCCTCGTACCAGGCCGCAAAGTTCGCGATCGACGGGTTCTCCCGTGTTCTGCAGACTGAAACGGCACCGTTCGGCATCAAGGTTCTCGTCGTCGAACCCAGCGGGTTCGCCACCGACTGGGCTGGGTCATCGATGGAGGTTGCCGACATCCCGGACCACTACATCGACACCGTCGGCGCAATGAATTCGGTTCGCGACAGCGACGCCATCACCGCGGGCGATCCGGCTCGGGCGGCCGAGATCCTGCTGCGCATGGCGAGGCGTACCGACCTGCCCTATCACCTACCGCTCGGCGTGAACGCCGTCGAAGGCTCGATACGCCAGGACGAATTCCTCCTCGCCGAGGATCGCAAGTGGGCCACGGTGGGACGATCGGCCGATTTCGCCGAGCCCTATCCCGTCGACTTCCCCCCGGAAGCTTGATCGAAGTACCAAATGTGTCCGTCGACATCCCCAATTGCGACTGCGGTCGAATATCGAGTTCGTTCACGCCGGCGACAACTTTGGCGCCATCCGATGCCCGGTGTGCGGTCAGGAGTTCCGGGAAAGCCGTCGCCGGCCGAATGCGCTGTGGAGTGCGCTGGTCCCGGCACCGGGCTCGGAACCGCTCCAACGAGACGTCTGACCCTGCGGCAGTCGGACACACCCCGGACCGGGAGGAATTCCTCCCGAGCCACCACGGCGCTAACAACGTCATCGCATCGCCAGAACAACGATTCGCGTCAGGGAGTTCTCATGGCAGGGCCATTCATCTTCATCGCCACCAACAAGGTTCGTGACGGCAAACTCGAAGACGAGAAGAACCGCGTCCCCGGCTGGGTGCAGTTCATCCACGACAACGAGCCGCGCACCATCGGCTTCCACGAGTATCGCAGCGCGGACGGCACCGAGGTCGAGTACATCCAGATCCACCTCGACGCCGACTCCTTCGAACACCACATGCGCGTGCTCGCCGAGAGGTCCGACCTGTCCTACAAGGAGACACTTGAGGGAACCACTGACATCCGCATCTACGGGCAACCCACCGAAGTGATCCTCGACATGCTCAAGCAGGCTGCGGGAGTCGGTGTCCCAGTCACCATCCTGCCGGAACACCTCGGCGGCTTCACCCGCAACTGAGACGGGACGTAGCGCTACAACGGGATCCCCAACTGAGACAGTGTTTCAGCGGTGTCATGCCGCGGCCAGCTGTTCTGCGGTGGTCTTTTCGTAGTAGTCGGGTGCTTGCAGCCCGGCGGAACTGTGCCTTCGGCGGGTGTTGTAGAAATCCTGGCACCAGGCGACAATGATCTTGCGGCCCTGATCTCGGGTGGTGAAGTGGTGCCGGGACAGCACCTCGTGTTCCAGCGTGGAGAAGAACGCCTCCGCGGCAGCATTGTCGAAGCACGATCCGACCCGGCCCATCGACTGGCGCACGCCGACACGCTCACATAGGCCCGTGAAACGTGTTGCGGTGTAGGTCGATCCGCGATCGGTGTGAAATACGACGCCCTCGACCTCGGTGCGGCCGCCGCGCATCGTGGTTGCGATCTTGATCGCGTCGCACGCGAGTTCGGCGTCTGGGTGCGTGCTGGTGGGGCAGGCCAGCAGCTTTCGCGAGAACAGGTCCAGCACCGTCGCGAGGTAGAACTTGCCCTCGTCGGTGGGGATTTCAGTGATGTCCCCACACCACTTGATGTTCGGTGCCGGGGCGGTGAAATCGCGGTGAAGCAGGTCCGGGAATTTCGCCGCCGTCGCGTCCTGCTTCGTCAGTCCCTTCCGGTGCTTGGGTTTTCGCCCTTGCAAGCCTTGCCGACGCATGGAGCCGGCGACGGTGTTCACGCTCACCACCCACCCGGCCTCGAGCAGGTCAGCGTGGATGCGCGGTGAACCATAGGTGCCGCCCGAGGCGTCGAACGCCGTCTTGACCGCGGCGTCGAGCTCGCCGCGACGCACCTGCCGGTCTGTGGGTTCGCGCCCGCGCCACTTGTAGAACCAGGACACTGAGAGGTCCAGGATCCGGCAGCAGAACACGTGCGGCACCTGGTGCATGGTCCTCTGGTCGGCGACGAAGCGGGCCACGCTCACTTCGTCGCCTCCTTCACCCACAGGACCACCGATCGCTTTAAAACATCGCGCTCCATTCGCAGCTCGGCGACCTCCCGGCGTAGCCGCTTGAGCTCGGCGACGTTATCGGTCGATAGGCCCTGCGTGCCGTCGCGTCCGGCGCGTTCGTGGGCGACCCAGTTACCGAGAGTGCCCGCGTTGATACCCAGGTCCCGAGCAACCTGGGAGATCGACTTGGTGGTTTCCCGGACGATCCGCACCGCCCCCTCACGGAACTCCGGGTCGAACTTCCGTCGTCTTTCCGGCATGTCACTCCTCTTAGCGCATGCCTCCACGGTTTTGGGGGAAGTTCGCTCCCTACTCCGGACCACCTTGTCAGCCTGTCGATGCGCTATCAGATCGCCCAGAAGGTCCATGCCTCCACGGACCCGCACGACCCGCCTACGTTCGTCAACGACCGCGCCCGTGACGTGGTGGACCTGCTGTTGCTGCGCACCCTCACTGAGAAAGGACAGCCGTCATTGACGGAGATCCGAACAGCAGTCGAGGACATCTTCGCCGCCCGCGCCGCCGAAGCAGAGGCTACCGACGGCCCATCGCGCAGTTGGCCCGCAAGATTGACCGTCCATCCGCACTGGGGGCCAAGCTTCGCCAAGGCCGCCGATTCGGCCGCTCTGACGATCACCTTGGCCGACGCAGTTCCACAGGTCAACGCCTGGCTGGATCTCATCGAACACTCGTAAGCCGCACCGCGCAGCATCGGTACCGAGATCGAGCTGGCGGGGAAGCGACCACGTCGGCTCCGTTGTCACGACGTTGTCACATTGATGATGAAGTAGGTGCGAATCGGGGGAGTCGACCGGAGACAGCAAGAGACGGATTGCGCTGGGCAGAAGACTTCGAACACATTGCGAGCCAACGAAATTCAACGGATGTCCGACTGGGGTCTGCGCCGGCGCTTCGGCCACCGGCCTCTGCACCTGATCCAGGTCGACGCATTGCTTACCTCGTTCCCTCCGCACTTCACACGTCTTCGGAACACAAACAACGAGCATGCCGCGGGCGCCTAACGGCGGTGGCAACGGTTATCGGCCGTCGAAATACGAATTCATCATAGTTGCACTAAATCCATTTATGTCTTACTCTGATCAATATGAGCCGAACCTACTCGTCACCGCTGCGAGCCGAGCAGGCCCAGGCCACGCGGCGCCGGATCCTGGACGCAGCGCGGGCGCAGTTCCTCGACGGCGGGTGGACGGCGACCACGGTGAAGGCCATTGCCGATGCGGCAGCCGTGGCGCCGGCCACCGTCTACACCGTTTTCGGAACCAAGCGGGCGGTGCTCTCCGCGCTCATAGACGAATCTTTGGCCACCGCCGTGCCCGGCCACCCCGACGACTGGCCCGAGATCATCGGTCATCGCGATCAACGGGAGCGGGCGCGGCGACTGGTGACGATGCTGTCGACGGCGCTGCCGGTGGTGGACCCGTTTGAGCGGGTGGTGCGCGAAGGGGCCCGCGCCGACGAGGAAATCGCCGGTCTGGCCCGCGACCTCCTCGAATGGCGCCGAGCCAACGCCATCCGGATCGTCGATGTCCTGGCCGGCCAGGACGGCCTGCGTCCGGGTCTTTCCCGGGAGGAAGCCGCCGACCTCGTCCTCGCCCTGGGCGGTCCTGAGGTGTACCACCTGCTCGTGGGGATCCGCGGCTGGTCACCACAACAGTTCGACGCCCACCTCGCCGACCTCCTGGGCCGGCTTATCCCAGACCCGCTCGCGTAGGCGAGACCGGGACTTCGATTCGTCGAAGCCATTACCCAACAAAGGAGTACATGATGACCGAGAAGAAAATCATTGCCGTTGTCGGCGCGACCGGCGCGCAGGGCGGCGGCCTTGTCCGGGCGATCCTGGCCGACCCGGCGGGTCCGTTCACCGCACGGGCGCTGACCCGCAACGCCGACTCGACTGTCGCGCGTGACCTCGCGTCAAATGGTGCTGAAGTCGTGGAGGCCGACCTCGATGACGAGGGCAGCTTGCGTAAGGCTTTCGGCGGGGCCTACGGCGCCTACGTGGTGACGAACTTCTGGGCGTCGCGCACGCCCGAACAGGAGCAGGCCCGCTCCCGCGCCCAGATGGAGCTCGACCAGGCCGCCGCGGCAGCCCGCGCCGCCAGCGACGCCGAAGTACGCCACGTGGTGTGGTCCACCCTCGAGGACACCCGCCCGCACTTCGAGCGACTCGGAAGCGACGTCCCGAACGCACTGGGCAACTACAAGGTCCCCCATTTCGACGCCAAGGGTGAAGCGAACACGTTCTTCACCGAGCTTGGCGTGCCCACCACCTTCCTGCAGACCACCATCTACTACGAGGCGTTGCTGCAAGGGCAGGGCCCGCACCGCGACGACAACGGCGAGTTGGTGTTGCAGATCCCGATGGCCGACAAGAAGATGGCGCTCGTCGCGGCCGAGGACATCGGCAGGACCGCGCTCGGTGTCTTTCGTCGCGGTGATGACTTCATCGGCCAGACGGTGAGCATCGCAGGCACCCACGCGACCGGAGA
>DATAYX010000079.1:0-2902 GCA_036272355.1 Acidimicrobiales bacterium | reverse complement strand
CGAGGTCGACTGCCCAGGTGCGACTGGCTGCGTGGTCGTCGTGGTCGTGGACGTCGCCAGCGTCTGGATCGTGACCGGCGTTCCCGCCAGTTCCGTCGCGCCCACCGGCACCAACGTGCTGATGAAGACCGCGGAGATGGCGGCCGCGGCTCCGATCGGCGCTGCGACCCACGAGCGCCAATTGTTGAGAGCGCCGCGTCGGATGGGCATCTCGACGAGGTCGTAGCTGAGCGCGGCGATGGCGACCGTGATGCCAACGCAGGCCAGGAACAGCGGGTACACCCCCCAGTGCAGCCGCTGAGGGGTCATCACCAGCAACACAGGCCAGTACCACAGGTACATCCCGTAGGAGATGCGGCCCCACTGCGGCAGCGGCGGCAGCTCCAACAGGCGCACGGCGATCGAACGTGGGGCCACCGCGCAGGCCAGCACGACCCCGCCGGCCGCCAGGCCGGCGAGGAGGAAGCCACCGCTGAAGGCGAACACCGAGTTCTCCTGCACCGTCGTCCAGAGCACGGCCGAGCCCGCCACGCCGAGGATGCCGGCCACGCCTGCGAACGTCTTGAACCACTGCCGCTGGCTCCCCTCGCGCCACAACGTGAGCCCGATGGATATCGCGGCGCCGACGAGCAGTGCCTGGGCCCGGCAGTCGGTGCCGTAGTACGCGCGCGTCGTGTAGCCGTTCGGCGCGAGGAACACCATCGCGAGCGCGGACGCCAAGGAGCCGAGGCACGCCACGCCGAAGAGCGCCTGGAGCCGGCGGCGGCGCTCCCACTCGGGGTCGACGGTGGCGGGCGCGGGTGCCGCCGTGAGCACCATGGAACCGCCCCCGAGGATCTCGACGGAGCGCTCCTGGCGCGCCCGGCGCCCGGCGGCTTGCCGGGCGCCCGCGTGCCCGCCGCGGCCTCCGCCGTAGCGCCAGGCATACAGCCGCCCGCGTCCGAGCTTCATGACGGCCAGGACGACGAGCGGCCACACCAGGTAGAACTGCTCCTCGATCGCCAGCGACCACGTGTGCAGGAGCGGCGACTGCCCCGAGCTCAGCGAGAAGTACGTGGCGCTCGTGTGCGCCGAGTACCAGTTCGAGGCGTAGAAGACGGTCGCGATGGCGTAGCCCAACATGTGGGGCGCCTCGAGCAGCGTCGGCACGAACGCCATGACGATGCCCATGACCGTGACCAACAGGAACAGGGCGGGGAGCAGGCGCCGGGCGCGGCCGGCCCAGAAGCGGCGCAGGCGGACCGTCCCGGTCGCGCCCCACTCCTTCACCAACAGTGACGTGATGAGGAAGCCCGACAGAACGAAGAAGGCGTCGACGCCGTAGTACCCGCCGGGCACCGAGTGCAGCCCGGTGTGGAACGCGATGATGGCGAGCACCGAGAGCGCGCGGACGCCGTCGAGCCCCGGGATGTGTCCCAGACTCGGGCGGCCCCCGCGTGCGTTAGCGTCCGTGCTCATGCGTGGACGTTGCCTATCCCCGGCACCCCGGATTCCTCCTCCTCCATCTCACCCAGTAGGAACGCCCGTGCACGCTCGGCCTCACTCCGTGCCTCATTCTCCGCCTCACGCCCTGCCTCGAACCCGCCTTCACTGCCCACTCGCGGCCGCCCGGGCCGAGGCCCGGCCGGGGTGATCCCCCGGAGCCGGGAGCCCCAGATGAGCGCCGTGTGCTGAGGGTAGGGATCCTCGGGGCTGCCCGAATCGCCCCTACCGCTCTCGTCAAGCCTGCCAGCCGGACGGGCCGGGTGGTGGTCACCGCGGTCGCGGCCCGGGACCGCACGAAGGCCGAGGCCTTCGCCAACAAACACAAAATTCCCCGCGTCCTCGACTCCTACGCCGCCATCCTCGAGGACCCCGACATCGACGCCGTCTACAACCCGCTCCCCAACGGCCTGCACGGCTATTGGACGATCGAAGCGGTCAAGGCGGGCAAGCACGTGCTGTGCGAGAAGCCCTTCACCGCCAATGCCGACGAGGCGAGGACGGTGGCCGGCGCTGCCAACGGCACCCCCGGTTTGGTCGTGATGGAGGCGTTCCACTACCAGTACCACCCGTTGGCCAAGCGCCTGGTCGAGATCGTGCGCTCCGGCGAGCTCGGCAACATCACCGACATCGACGTCGCGTTCTCGGCACCTCTGTGGAAGAAGGGCGACATCCGATACCAGTTGGCGCTCGCCGGCGGCGCAACCATGGACATGGGGTGTTACCCCGTCAGCCTGCTGCGCCTGCTGGCGCCCGGCCCCCGTGTCATCAACGCCTCGGCGAAGCTCTCCTCGCCCGGCGTCGACCGCGCCATGGACGCGCACTTCTCGCTGCCCGACGGCGGCCGCGCCCACATCGGCTGTTCGATGTTCTCCTCGTCGATCCTCCGCATGCACGTCGACGTGATCGGTGACAACGGCAAGGTGTCGGTGTTCAACCCCTTCGGGCCGCAGTACGGCCACCGCATGAAGGTGACGACGACGCTTGGCTCCCGCCGCGAGCGCTTCAGCCGCAAGGCGAGCTACGACTTCCAGCTCGAGGCGTTCGTCGCCGCCGTGGAGGACGGGGCGTCGTTCCCGACCACGGCGACGGACGCGATCCGGACCATGGAGCTCATCGACTCCATCTATCTCGCGGCCGGCCTCCCGGCGCGCCAGCCGACCCCACCCCAAGGGCGGGTCGCCGGGTCGCCCACGAACGGGTCCCTGGAGCGGTGAGCCCGCTCGCGGCCGACCAGCTCAACACGCTGGCCGACGCCGCGCTCGACGCCGCCGCGGGCTGCCAAGCCGCCGAGATCCGCGTCGAGCGCATCCGCAGCCAGACCGTGCGCCTGCACGACGCACAGCCCGAGACCACGGCCGACGGGACCGACTTCGGCATGGGGGTGCGCGTCGTGGACGACGGCGCCGTGGGGTTCGCC
>DATAYX010000078.1:0-2721 GCA_036272355.1 Acidimicrobiales bacterium | reverse complement strand
TGTCATCGAGACCACGCGGTCGGCCAACGGGACGGAAAGCTGTGGCTCGTGCGAGGAGAGAAGCACGCTCGCCCCTGACGAAACGGCCTCATCGATCAACGCGCCGAGCAGGGCGCGGGAGCCGGCGTCGAGTCCGGCGTGTGGCTCGTCGAGCAACCAGAGGGTGGGATCGCGCGCCAGCAGCGCGGCCAGGGCGACCCGGCGGCGCTGGCCGGCGGAAAGGCGCGACGCCGGCGTCGAACGCAGCCGCCCCGTCAGGCCGAGACGCTCGAGGGCCTGGTCGGCTTTCTCCACGGGCAGGCCGAGGGCACGGACGGCGAAGCGGACGTTCTCCGCCGCCGTGAGCTCGTCATAGAGAGGGGCGGCATGGCCCAGGAGGCCGACGAAGCGCCGTACGGCGGTGTGGTCCGCGGTGAGATCGACGCCCAGGACGGACGCCTCGCCCGAAGTGACCGGGAGCAGGCCGGCGCACGCCCGCAGCAAGCTGGTCTTGCCGGCGCCGTTCGGGCCCACGACGACAACGACTTCTCCCTGGTCAAGGGACAAGTCGACCCCGGCAAGGGCGGGGAAGCGGCCGGCGAGAGCGACAGCGGCACGGAAGAGAACAACAGGGGCCATGGCCTTCCCCACCATGGTAGGGGGGGTAGGTCCCGGGGTTCCAAGCGGGGTGGCGGGCCCACGTCCGCCTGATCGGGCCTTTTGCAGGCTCGGGAGGCCGGCCGTCGGGTCCGCCAGGCCCTCGAACTGGTTACTGCATGTGTGCCAGGGCGTTGATCTGCTCGAGGGAGGTCGCCGTGTCGCCCGCGATCTCGGCGCGGGCGAAATGGCGGAGCGCCAGCTCGTGGGCGACGAGCAGCTCGGACGTCTCGCTCTCGGACGGGTCGAGCTCGCCGATGCGCCGGTACATGGCGCAGAACTGCGAGGTGATCGGCTCGAACGTGGCGAGGAGGTCGTTCCACGGCGTGGTGGCTGCGCCCGAGAGCGCCTCGGCGGTGCTCAACGACTCGCGATCGGGCTCGGTGGAAAGACCGGCGCGCTCGAGAGCGGGCACCATGGACTCCTTGGTCCGTCGTTCGAGCTTGGCCAGGACAAGCATCTTGGCCTTGTGGTCCGCGTCGTCGATCTGATCGGCCATGCGGCCGAACAGCGCCTCGCCGAGGACCTCGCCCTGGTACGCCTTGACCCAGAGCACATCGAGCGGGTCGTCCGCGGAGAAGATCTGCTGGAAGTCCTGCGCGCTCGGCTCCGAGCCCGCAATGTCGGTGGCGGCGTCGGTATCGGTCATGGCTTCGAGCCTAAGCCTCCGTTTCTTTTCGTGCTCGGGGCTCGGTTTCGGACCCTCGGTAGTGTCAAGCACAGCCATGGCGACCGTGCTCATGCCGATCCCGGCCTGCGACTTCGACCCCAGCGAGGTGGCCGTGAGCTGGCAGGTGCTGTCTGCGGCGGGCCACGACGTCGTCTTCGCCACCCCTTCGGGCCAGATCGGCGAGGCCGACGACCTCATGGTGACGGGCCAGGGCCTCGACCCTTGGGGATTCATCCCCGGCGCGCGGCGGGTGGTGGCGGTGGGGCGCGTCTTGCGTGCCGATGCGGCGGCTCGCGCGGCGTACGCCTCGCTCCGTGAAGATCCCTCGTTCCGGTCGCCGTTGCATTGGGCGGAGGCCCGGCGTGGCCCGTACGACGCGCTGGTCCTGCCCGGCGGACACCGGGCGCGCGGGATGCGGGGGTATCTCGAGAGCGGCGAGGTCCAGCAGATGGCGATCGACTCGTTCCGATCGGACAAACCGGTGGGCGCCATCTGCCACGGTGTCCTGGTGGCGGCCCGGGCCGTGGATCCGGCGACGGGCAAGTCCGTGCTGCACGGCCGGCACACGACGGCGCTCACCTGGGCGCTGGAACGGAGGGCCTGGGGGCTGGCCATGTACACCCGCTTTTGGGACGCCAGCTACTACCGGACCTACACGGAGGAGCCCGGCCAGTCGCACGGCTTCATGTCGGTCCAGCAGGAGGTGACGCGGGCGCTGGCTGCCACGTCCGACTTCGAGGACGTGCCGCGGGATGCCCCCGACTACCGGCGCAAGACGAGCGGCCGCGCCCGGGACTCCCTCACCGACGACCGGCCGGCCTGGGTCGTCCGGGACGGGTCCTACGTCTCGGCACGCTGGCCCGGTGACGTCCACACGTTCGCCCGGACGTTCGGCGACGTGCTCGAGGGAAAGGACTGATTCAACCGTGTCCGGTTATGTGTTCCGCCTCATCCCGCCACGGTCGGACTTCGCTTCGACGATGTCCGAGGAAGAGCGGGCGATGATGAACGCGCACGTCGCCTACTGGGGCGACCTCGTAGCGCGGGGTGATGTCGTCGCCGTCGGGCCCGTCGCTGATCCCGCCGGACCCTACGGCATCGGGATCGTGCTGGCCCCGGACCTGCCGGCGGCCGAAATGATCAGGGACGAGGACCCGGCGATGCGTTCGGCCTTCGGCTTCCATACCGAGATCGCACCCATGCCTCGGCTGGTGACACCGTCGGGTGCATACGACGCGACGGGCGGCGCAAGCGCGTTCTCGCCCTAGCTCGTCGTCAGGCGACCCAGCCCGATGTCGCTGAGCCAGCTCGACACGTGGTTGGACAGCCAGCCGATGTTGTCGGTGAGCAGCAGGACGCCGAAGCCGACGAGGAAGGCGCCCGCGACCAGCTCGACCGCCCAGAGCCAGTGGCGG
>DATAYX010000077.1:0-4563 GCA_036272355.1 Acidimicrobiales bacterium | reverse complement strand
GCGGTGGGCGCCTCGTAGGGATGCAGGCCGATCTGCTCGGCTGCCTTCGCGGAGAGCGTGGCGCCGTACATCGGTGCCCCCGGCGGCATGGGATAGGGGCCCGACCGCCACGCCGCGAACGGGTTGGCGCCGGCGCGGCCGGCCACGCCGATGGCACGCTCGACCTCGGCGTAATAGGGCTCGAGCTCTTGGTACTCGAGCGGCCAGTCCTCCACGTGCGCGTCGGGTTGCGGCCCGAGCTCGGAGCGGATACGGAAATCCTCCTCGCGGAAGCGCGGCACCTTGCCGTCGGCGTGCGTGCCGCCGCCGCCGACCGTCGTCGGTATGGAGTTCACCTCGCCCACGTGGGTGTGCTCGCCCTCGCCCGCGTTGCGCCGGAACGCCCGCGGCTCGGTCAAGGGGTCCGGCCCGAGGAAGAAGCGCGCCGTGAACTTGATCTCGTCGTTGGAGTAGTCAGCCGACGGCTTCGTCATGTCGTCGGGGTCGAGGAGATGGTTGCGGCCCTTCTCCATGATCACCACGGACCACCCGGCCCGCGTCAGCACTTCGGCCACGGTGGCGCCGCCCGGGCCCGAGCCGATGACGATGGCGTCGGCCTCGCCGCTCACGCGTTCTTCGTTCCGGGCGAGTTCCTCACCGTTCTCACGGCTCTCACCGTGCTCACGGCTCTCGCCGTTCTCATGGTTCCGACGGTCCTCACGGTTCCGACACCTCGGCGTCGCTGAAGCCCCGCGGCTGCACGTCGCCCTCCACGCCGATGTACGACCATCCGATGGCGTTGCGGTTGCCGCCGTACTCGGGCGCGCCGTACATCCCCTCGCAGCAGTGCTCCCAGAGCAGCTCGAGGAAGTCGTCGTCGGCGCGGAGGCGGCGGCGCTGCTCCTTGCCGTCGGCCTCGGCGAAGTCCGCGCCCAGCGCGGCCAGCCCCTCGCGGTAGCGCTGCTGGAGCCCGACGACGGGGCCGTTGAACTCACGCTCGGGCCGGCCCTCCGACCCCTCGATGCGCATCCGCCACGCCAGCTCGTCGAGCCTCGAGAGCGGGACGAACTCCCCGAAGCGCGCCTCGCCGCCGTGGCGGCCCGAGGACGGCCCTCCGGCCCAGATGCGGGGCGGGTCGAAGGTGAACGCACCGAGGAACGTGTCGACGTAGTCGGCGACGCCGGCCTCGTCGGCCCCGGGCCCGCCGAACCCGGCGGGCATCATCTGCTGGCACGCGGCCCGCAGGGTCGCGTACTCCTGCTCGCTCAGCCAGACGGGCACCGGGCAAACGTAGCCCGAGGTCGGGGCGTTTGCTGACGCCGCTGTCAGGTTCGACGGGACCGCTCAGGTGCGATCAGGTTCGATGGCCTCCCGCGGCGCGGTGACGGCCCGGTGCGCCAGCCAGGCGACGGCCCGGCCGCCCTCCTCGAGCGCGTCGGCGACGAAATTGCCCGTCTGCGCCGCGCCGAACTCGACGATCCGGGTGATGTTCGTCGCCACGCGGAACCCCGGGCCGCGATAGTGCCGGCCGGCGGCGCGCACCGGCACGACGGGAAGCCGCAGGCACCACGAGACGAGGTCGCCCGCCATCTCGGCGGTCGTCGAGTGGTGACCCACGACGTCGTCGTAGCGGCCGGTCACCACGTCCACGATGTTCTCCAGGGCCTGCGACCCGGGCTCGAAGTAGTGGGAGTGCGCGCGGACCTCGGCATGGTCCGGTGCGTTCGTGCGCAGCCGTCGTCCGCCGAACGTGGGCGACGACGGCGTCGTACCGAAGATGCCGAGTTCGGCGATGGCGTCGCCGGGCGCCTGCTCCGAGAAGAAATGGCCCTGCTCCAAGTGCAGCTGGCGCAGGTCGTCGACCGTCATGCCCGGGCTGCCGGCGACCACCACGTCCGTGCAGCGCAGCCCGCAGTCGGCCAGCGCGGCGCCGGTCACGACGGAACCGAAGCTGTGGGCGACGATCGTGACGGAATGCTCCGGCTCGATCGGCAACGACGCCACGAACTCGGTGAGGTCGAGCGCCGCCGTGACGAGCACATCGGAGCACTCGATCGACCCGGCCGCCGCGGCCAACAGGTCCACCGGGTTGTCGTACCCCTTCCACAGCACGACCGTGGTCGACTCGGCCGCCTCGAAGAGGTGGCGCGCACCCGGGATCCAGTCCGAGCACATGTTGGTGCCGTCGCCCACGCCCGGCACCACGACGGCCACGTGGCGGGACGCGCCGAACTCCCCGAAACCCAGCGCGTAGTGGTGTTGCTCGGGCCGGTAGAGCAATATGTCGCCCTCGCATGACAGGAGGGTGTGCAGCAGCCGGGCCCGGTCCGCCTCGATCTCGGGGTGCGTGGTGGCGAGGTCCCGCCGTGCCACCGCGAGGTTCTCCGACGCACGACGAGCCCAGAGCTCAGCGGCGCGCATCCCCCGAGATTACGTGGCGCCGGGGGGCGAGGACCCTAACCTTGGCCCGTGGGTCCTGCGCTGGCGATCGTGGCCGCGGTGTTCTTCGCGCTCGGCACCGTGCTCCAGCAGAAGGGAACGCTCGGCACGGAGGCGGCCGAAGGCGACCCGCACTTCCTGCTGCAGATCTTGCGGCGGCCGGTGTGGCTCGCGGGAGCTGTCCTCATGGCGTCGGGCTGGGTCCTCCAAGCAATGGCACTCGACCGGGCGTCGCTCTTGGTGGTGCAGTCGCTCACCGCGCTCAGCCTCGTCATCGCCCTCCCCCTGGGCGTCCTCTTGACCGACCAGCACATCGGCCGGCGCGAGCTCGGCGGGGCGCTGCTGACCTCGCTGGGGATCGTCTTCTTCATCGCCGCCGGCCAGCCGCAGGGCGGCACGAGCCATCCGAGCGCAACGTCGTGGTGGATCGCCTGCATCAGCATCGGCGTCCTGGTCGTCGTCCTCGTCGGCGTCGGCGCCCGTTTCCGTGGCGCCGCCAAGGCACTGACCTACGGCGCCGCGGCCGGGCTCGGCTTCGGCCTGCAGGCGGCCGTCACGAAGACGTTCGTGACCCAGACCGGCTCCGGCATCCTGGCGCTGCTCTCGAGCTGGCCGGTCTGGGTCTTGATCCTCTCCGCCCTGACCGGCTTCGCGCTGCAGCAGTCCGCCCTCAAGACGGGCGTGCTGGCGCCCGCCATGGCGTCGGCCAATGCGGTCACGCTGTTCACCAGCGTCGTGCTCGGCATCACGGTGTACGGCGAGCAGCTCTCGAAGAGCGGCGCCGGGCACTCGAGCTCGGCCTTCCTCGGCCTGATCGTGGCCATCGTCGGGATCGCACTGCTGGCGGGATCCGATGCCCCGCAGACGAGCGCTGCGAACCCGTCACCCGCCATATGAGCGCGCCCAGCTTCCCCGGCCGCGGCGCCTAGCCAAGAGTCCTCTTCGCATGGACCTCGCCACCGCCGGCCTCGCCGTCGACACCTGGTGGCAATACCTGCTCCTGTTCCTCGCGGTGGCGGCGTCCTGGGCCGGCGTCCCCTTCATCGGCGCGACCGCGTTGGGCGCCGCCGCCGTCGCCGCCAGCCAGGGCCGTCTCAATCTGGCGTTGGTCGTGGGGGTGGCGACGCTGGCGGGCGAGGTCGGCGGTCTCATCGGCTACGCGGTGGGCGACCGTTGGGGCCAGTTCCTCCTGGAACGGCCGGGCAAGCATCAACAAGGGCGCCGGCGGATGGTCGAGAAGGGCGAACGGGCCTACGCCAAATGGGGGCGCCTCGCCGTGTTCTTCACGCCCGCCGTGGTGTCGGGAGCGGCCAAGATGCGGCACGGCGAGTTCGTCGTGTGGAACCTGGTCGCATCGTTCGCATTCGCGGTCTCGGTCGCCGCGAGCACGTTCGGCATCGGAAGGCTCGTCACGGGCCACACCTCGCTCCACGACTTCGTCACGCTGGTCGTCGGGCTCGCGATGGGGACCGTCGTCATGCTGTGGTTCGTCCGCCTCCACCGCCGGCGCGTCGCCGCCAAGCGCGCGCAACCTTGACCGTTTCTCCTTCCTTTGGCCGCCGCTCCAGGAGGCCGGCTCAGCGCGGCAGGCCGAGGATCCGCCCGGCGATGATGTCGCGCTGCACCTGTGAGGTGCCGCCGGCGATCCCTGCGGCCTTGCTCCAGAGCCACTGGCGCGCCCAGGGCCCCGACGCGGCCGATGCCGGGTCGCGCCCGGTGACGAGGAGCGCCGCCTCGGCCATGCCCTGGGTCATGGACGTCCATGTCAGTTTGATCCAGCTCGACTCCGGTCCCGGCTCCTCGCCGCGGCCGAGGCGCGTCAGCGTCCGGAGGTTGTGCAGCCGCAGCACCCCCAGCTCCGTGTAGGCCCGGGCGAGCGCGTCGGCCACCATCGGGTCGTCGAGCGAGCCGTTGGCCCGCGCCTCGTCGTAGAGGCGGGCCAGGTACGTCTCGTGCACGACCTGCTCCTTGAACGGGAAGTTGGTCCCGCGCTCGTGCGCCAGCGTCGAGCCGGCGACGGTCCAGCCCTGGCCCTCCGATCCGATGAGATGCTCGGACGACACGAAGACGTCGGTGAGGAACACCTCGTTGAACTCGGCGTCGCCCGTCATCTGCACGAGCGGGCGCACGTCGACCCCGGGATCG
>DATAYX010000076.1:0-5705 GCA_036272355.1 Acidimicrobiales bacterium | reverse complement strand
CACGATCGGCTTGGTAGAAGCGCTCGAAGACCCGTTCGAGGTCGCCCGGCTCGATGCCGGGCCCGTTGTCATCGACGGTGATGACGCAACCGCCCGCAGGTCCTGCGCCCGTCAGGCCAACCGTGACGCGGCTGCGGGCGTACGTGCACGCGTTCTCGATCAGGTTCGCCACCATCTGAGCGAGCCGGTCGGGATCGGCCGCCACCGGCGGGAGCGGCGGCGGTTGCGTCGGGGCGTAGGGGTCCTCGAGGTCGATCACCCCTTCGGCGTCGGCGTCGGTCGCTCCTCCCACGCGCACGCCGATGTCGATGCCGTTTCTTGCCGCGGCCGGCCGGAAGCCTTCCGCCGTCGTCATGACCACCTCGACCGCGTCGGTCGGGCGCATAGCGATGGACATCTGGTGCGCCTCGAGCTTGGTCAGATCGAGGAGGTCGCCCACGAGGCGTTCGAGACGACGGGATTCCGCGATGATCACATCGGCGGCCCGTCCGCTGTCGTCGAT
This sequence comes from Acidimicrobiales bacterium, assembly GCA_036272355.1. Classification (GTDB taxonomy): domain Bacteria; phylum Actinomycetota; class Acidimicrobiia; order Acidimicrobiales; family RAAP-2; genus Bog-473. The sequence continues at coordinate 5,203 of DATAYX010000076.1, read as the reverse complement.
CGCCCCGTCCTTGATCGCTTCGGCAAACCCATGGATGGAAGTGAGTGGCGTGCGCAGGTCGTGCGATACGGCGAGCAGGAGATGGCGTTCGCGACCGCGGCTGTCCTCCAGGCTCTGGGCCATGTCGTTGATGGAGCCGGCGAGCGAGGCGAACTCGGGGTAGTCGTGCCGGCGGACGGGGACGCGGCTCTTGAGGTCGCCCGACGCGATGCGCCCGGTGGCTTGTGTCGCCTCGACGAGCGGGCGGGCCATACGGCGGCTCATCTGCCAGGCGATAAGCGCGGCGATGACGAGTGCGGCGCCGCCGGCGAGGATGAAGTAGCCCCAACCCGGGCCGAGACTGCCGACGTCGCGGGTAAGCAGGACGGCGAAGGTGCCCTGGAAGGAGATCCCGCGTTCGCGTTGTCCGAGTCTTTGGAGCTCCTGTGCGGAGAGCTTCACCGGCGAGATGGCGTAGACCAGGTTGCCTTCCCGGCCCGAGACCGTTTGGCCGCTCTGGACGGAGGCGACGTCGATGTCACCTTGTGCGAGGTCGGACGGGAGTGGGGTCGCGATCTTCCCGAACCGGTTGATCCGGAGGACGTCGGCGTTCTCAAGTGTGAGCGTTGCCTTGACGACGGTGAGGGTCCGCAGTGATTGCGAGCTGAGCTTCGAGTGGGTGAGCGATTTCGCTTCTTGAACGAGTTGTTGCTCTGCCTGGTTGCGCGCGGCGTTGCGCGTGAGGAGCAGGCTGCCGACGCCGGCGATGAGCAGCACGACGGCGACGAGGCCGACCATGGCGACCATCAGGCGGCGCCGCATCGTCAGCCGAACCGGTAGCCCACGCCCCACACCGTGGCGAGCGGGAAGTCGGGGCCGAACTTCTTCCGAAGTTGCGCCACGTGGACGTCGACCGTGCGCTCGTCGCCGTACCAGTCCGCGCCCCAGACCCCGTCGAGTAGCTGTTGGCGCGACAAGGCAAGGCCGGCATTGTTGGCCAGGAAGGCGAGCAGGTCGAACTCGCGGGTGGTCAGGTTGACGACCGCGCGATCGTGTCGGGCCTCGCGTCGCCGCAGGTCGACCTCGACCGATTCGACGCTCACGACTTCCTGCGGCGGTGGCGCCTCGCGGGTGCGGCGGAGGATGGCGCGTACCCGCGCCACCAGCTCACGGGGAGAGAACGGCTTGACGAGGTAGTCGTCCGCACCGAGCTCGAGGCCGAGGATGCGGTCGACTTCGTCGTCTCGAGCCGTGAGGAAGAGTACGGGCACCGAACTGCGAGCGCGGATCTGGCGGCAAACCTCGAAGCCGTCGCGTGCGCCGGGAAGGCCGACGTCGAGGATGACGATCCACGGGTCCTCCTGGGCGAAGACCTCGAGCCCCTTCTCGCCGTCGGGGGCCAACAGCACGCGGTACCCCTCGCGCCGGAGGTACAGGTCGACCAGGTCGGCGATGTTGGGGTCGTCCTCGACGACGACAACCGTCCCGTTCTCGGTGCTCACGCTCCAAAGCCTCGCATTTCCCCGAGCCGAAATTGCGTCCAGTCGTCGATCCCTTACAGAACCATCATCTTTGGACGCACAGACACATGACCGGGCGACCGGGGACGGGAAATGTACGGGCGAGCTGCAGCGTGGGCGGAACGTGCGCTCAGGGCTGGCGGGGGGTGTCGGTGCTGCGCCTCTTCATCACGAAGCGCTGATCGAGCACCTCGACTGATTGGTCAACCGAAAAGCTTGGTCAGGAAGACATCGACCGTGGCCGCGACGGCCTCACGACGAGCACGGTTGAAAGGGGCGGCCGCGATGAGACCGGCCGCCTCGTTGAGCAAACCAAGGAGCAGGGCGGCGGCCACCGCGGGATCTCCCGGCACCTCGATCCCCTCGGCCTTTGCACGGGCGAAGCCGTTCTCGAGGAGCGGCATGCACGCCTCGGCATCGAGTGCGCGACACGCCGCGACGCCCAGCACCGCAGGGGCTTCGGCGAGGATCCGGGAGATCGTCGGGTCGGCGCTGGCGTCCATATAGGCGCGGCAGCCCAAATGCAGCTCCTCACGCACACCGTCACCCTCCGCCGCCGCGACCACCACACGCTCGACCAGCTCGTTCTCGAGCTCAGCGACGACCGCCGCCGCGAGGGCGCTCTTGGATTCGAAGTGGTGGTAGAGCGCGCCCCGGGTCACGCCGGCGCGCTCGGCAATCTCGTCACGGCTCGTGGCAGCGAAGCCCTGGTCCGCGAAGAGCTCGCGGGCCGCTCTGACCAGGGCCGCGCGCGTAGTGGCCGAGCGATCGGCCTGGGTGCGGCCGGTCCGTTGGGCACCGGGGGCTCGGGTGGTCGTCGTGGCCATTGTTGATCCTCTGCGGCTCGAACCGTTTACATGCGGGCGGCACGCATGTTAGCCTCCCGAGGCTGGGAGGTGGCGACATGCCCGAACACTTGGAAGCGGACGTCTGCGTCGTGGGGGCCGGGCTGGCGGGGCTGACGGCGGCTCGGCGGCTGTCCCAGGCCGGCCAGTCGGTGGTCGTGCTCGAGGCGCGGGACCGCGTGGGCGGCCGGGTGTGGACGCAGATCTCTGCGGCGGGCGTGCCCGTCGACATGGGTGGCTGCTTCATCGGTCCGAATCACGACCAGCTGCACGCCCTGGCCAAGGAGACCGGCGTCGCCACGTTCAAGACGTTCGTCGAGGGGGACGCCGTGCTGGCCACCGGGGGGAAGGTGAGGCGGTATCGGGGCGACATTCCCAAGATCAGCCCGCTCGCACTCATCAGCGCCGGGCAGGCGGTCGCGCGGATGAGTTCCATGGCAAAGAAGGTCTCCCCCGCCGCGCCGTGGGACGCACCCCGGGCGGCGGAGTGGGACGCACTGTCGGTGCGCGCCTGGCTCACCGCCGGGCGAGTGCCGACCAAGCTGGCCCGCGACCTGGTCGAAGCGACGGTGCGGGCCTGCTTCACGAGTGACCTCTCCGAGGTCTCCCTACTCAGTTGGCTCTTGTTGGTGAGCTCGGCCGGCGGCGTCGAGTCCCTGATGAACATCGCCGGCGGCTATCAGGACTCGCAGTTCGACGGCGGAGTGAGTCAGATCCCGGCCGCCATGGCGCACGACCTCGGCGACGCGGTCATCCTGGGCGCGCCGGTCACGGCCGTGACCCAACAGGGTGACCGGGTCGAGGTGGTGTCCGATGCGTCAACGGTGACCGCCCGCCGCATCGTCTTGGCACTCCCCCGCGCTCTGGCGGCCGGGATCCGATTCGAGCCGGCACTGCCTGCCGATCACGCGCTCCTGATCCACAAGATCCCGGCCGGAACAGAAGTCAAGACGGTCGCGATCTACGACGACCCATTCTGGCGGTCCGAGGGGGTGTCGGGGGCGACGGTTGCGACCGACGATCTCATCGAGGTGACACTCGACACGACGCAGCCCGGACATGCGAACGGCGTCATCGGTACGTACTCGGCGGGGCCGCGGGCCCGCGCGTTGTGGGCCCTGCCAGAAAACGAACGCCGCTCGGTGCTATTGAAGATGCTCACAACGCGCCTCGGGCCGAAGGCGGCGTCGCCGATCGAAATCATGGAGGTCAATTGGTCCGAGGAGCGCTGGACGCGCGGCTGCTCGTGTGCACACTTTGCACCCGGGGTCCTCACGCAGTTCGGGCGCTTGCTGCGCGAACCCGTGGGCCGCATCCACTGGGCCGGCACCGAGACCGCGACAACGTCCTTTGGCGCCATGGACGGCGCGGTGCGTTCAGGCGAGCGTGTGTGCGAGGAGATCCTGGCCGCCGGACTCTGAGCTGCTATTCAGGACTTCGGGTCCATCCCGGCGGGACGTGGACCCGGTCCAGAGCCCACCCCGAGCTTCTCCCGGAAGAACGTCAGAGTCTGGTCGAGCGCGGCTCGCGTCGGCGTCCCTTCCTCATCGATCAAGTGTTCGGTGACGACGGAGTGCGCTTGCTTCGGGTGTCCATGAGGGTTGCCGGGAGCGGAATCGATCTCCACGGCGATGAACTTGTCGCCGAGCTCGCGGCGCAACGTCTCGAAGCGCTCCGGGAAGCAGAACGGGTCGCTCGTGAAGCGCAACCCGAGAAGGCATTGACCCGCTTCCGTGCGCGCCTTGACCTTCGCCAGGTCGGAATCCGAGATCCCGATGTCCGCCTTGCGCTTCCTCGAGAGGGGGAACGGCAGCGACGGCTGGCTGAGCACCGGCGCCAGCATGATGTCGTCGACCATCATCGCCAGCGCAAACCCACCGGTGAAACACATGCCGATGGCGCCGACGCCAGGACCCCCGCAGCGCTCGTGCTCGGCCTTGGCCAGCTGGCGCAGCCACGAGGTGACCGGGCTCGTCTTCTTGAGCGCGAAGCATGCGAACTCACGTGACACGCAGGCGGGGGCGATGGATCGCATTGCATAGCCCGCGCTGGCCGGACGGCCCGGGTCGCCGAAGAGGTGTGGCAGCACCGCCGTGCAGCCCGCCGCCGCAACGCTGCGCCCGAACTGCGCTACGAGGGGGGTGATCCCCGGGATCTCGCTGATCACGATCACCGCAGGCCCGCTTCCGATGCGATAAATGTCTCGGCGTTTCCCGTCGGCCTCGAACGACTCTTTGGTAAAGCCCGCGAGTGCGTCCTCTAGCTCCGCTTCGCTCGTCGCCATCCGCGGACCGTAGCATCGCCGGCCATGACGCAACCCGACCGCTCGATCGACCCGAGGCAACCGGTTCTCGTAGGTCTGGGCGCGACGAACAAACCCGGTCCGATCGCCGAGCTCATGACGGAGGCGGTACGCCTGAGTGCCGCCGACGCCGGGGCGCCAGGGCTCCTGGGATCGATCGACCGCATCGTGTACACGCAGGGCTCGTGGAGGCTGCGCGACCCCGGGCGGACCGTGGCGCGTCGCATCGGCGCCACCCACGCCCAGACTGTCCAGGCCGAAGTCGGCGTGTCGCAGCAGGAGGTCATCAATTACGCCTTGGCCGCCGTCGCAGCCAGCGAGTGCAACGTCGTAGTCGTGGTCGGCGCCGAGGCGCGTGCCTGGGAGCGACAGGGCGGGGTGGAGACGGACGACGGGGCCGGCCCACCCGACGACGTTCTCAAGCGACCTCCCGAGTTCATCGCGCCGATTGAGATCGCAGCGGGACTGGTATGGCCCGTCATCCAAGAATACGCGTTGATCGAAAACGCATTGGCCGCGTCCGAGGGACTGTCCAGCCGAACCCAACGTGATCAGAT
>DATAYX010000075.1:0-7629 GCA_036272355.1 Acidimicrobiales bacterium | reverse complement strand
TGGGCACTTCGCGGGCGAGCCGGAGCATGGTGTCGGTCGCGATCCGCCGCCCCGACCGCACGGGGATGTCGTAGAGCATGACCGGCAGGTCCCCCGCCGCCTCGGCGCAGGCGCGGAAATGCTCGTGGATGCCCGCCTGCGACGGCCGGTTGTAGTACGGCGTGACCACCAGGACGCCGTCGACCCCGGACCCGGCGGCGCGCCGGGTCATGTCCACCGAGTGCGCCGTGTCGTTCGAGCCGGTGCCGGCAATGACCGGGACGGTCACCGCGCCGGCGACGGCCTCCCACAGCGCGACCTTCTCGTCGTCGCTCAGGACCGCGCTCTCGCCGGTGGAGCCAGTCAGGACGAGGCCGTCACTCCCGTGGGCGACGAGCCAGCGGGCCAGCTCCACCGCGACACCCAGGTCCAGGGCCCCGCCGTCGTCGAACGGCGTCACCATGGCGGTGATCACCCAGCCGAAACGGGGCGCGTCCTGGGCGGGGCTCATTGCCCCCTCAGGTTACCAGCGTGTTCTCGGGCGCTCGGGCGACGGCGGTGCTCAGGCGACGTTGCGCTCGGCGGGCGACCCGTCGGCGAAGGCGTCCTCGTCCTCGGTCGAGTCCGTCAGGTTCTCGAAGGCGATCGCACCCATCTCGGTGAACTTCTGGCGCAGCCAGCCGTCCGCCGCGTCGAGCAGCCCGAGCTTCTTGAGGTTCGGGACGATCTTGGAGAACAGGAGGATCTGGAAGTCGTCGCGCTCGGGCGCCGCCTGCATGAGCTTGACCACGTCGGACGTCGGTACCTCCATGCGGTCCCACACCTCCTGCATGGCCATGCGGTCCTTCATGCGGATGGCGGCCTCGAAGGCGAACTCCTGGCGCTCGCGCAGCTCCGCCGCGTTGAGCTCCTTGTAGTACTCCTGCAGGCTCAGCACGCCGAAGGCCACGTGACGGGCCTCGTCGGCCATGACGTAGCGCAGCAGCTTCTTGAGCAACGGCTCGGTCGTCATCATGTGGATGAAGCCGAACGCGGCAAGCGCCAGCCCCTCGACCATGATCTGCATGCCGAGATACGTCATGTCCCAACGCGAGTCGGCCACGATGTCGTCGAGCAGCATCCCGAGATGCGCGTTCATCGGGTAGTGCCCCGAGAGCTTCTCGTCGAGATACTTCGAGAACACCTCGACGTGGCGTGCCTCGTCCACCACCTGCGTCGCGGCGTAGTACTTGGCGTCGATCCACGGGACCGTCTCGACGATCTTCGCCGTGCACAGCAGCGCGCCCTGCTCGCCGTGCATGAACTGCGACAGCAGCCAGTTCTGGTTCTGCATCCCGAACTCGATGAACTTCTTCTCGTCCCACTTCTCCAGCACGGTGCCCGCAAGTGCCGAGTCGTCCCACTGCATCTGGGCCGGGTTGGCCTCGGCGTTGGCGATGACCACCTGCTCCTGGTCCACCTCGATCGACCAGTCCAGGTCGGTCTGCCCGTTCCACTGCGCCTTCTTCGCCTTCTCGTAGAGCTTGTCGAGCTGCGGCTTGGCGCCCTTGTTGTAGTCCCAGGTGAACTCCGCCGGGCAGTTGTCCGGGACCCGGTGGAAGCCCTCCTTGTCGTAGCTCCCCACGACGCTGAGCACGGCCTCGAGATCGTCGATGTTGTCCCGTCCGATCAGCTCGAGGTTGGACCCGAATTGCTCCTGCTCGTTCTCGAGCGTGGTCATTGCACCGCCCCCTTGATGGTGGTCGTCGTTGTCTCTGTTGTCTGTGTCTTTTGCTTTGAACCGTTTGAACCGTTGGTCGAACCGTTTGAACCGCTTGAACCGCTTGGTCTGCCGGAGAGATCTGTCCCACCCTCGCTCGCCCGCTGGCTGCCGGCCTCCACCCGGAGGGCGAGGATCCCCGGCAACACAAAGGCGCGCACGAGTGCCCGCGTCGCAGCCGGGTCCGTCAGGTCGGTCGCCGGCGTCTGGTCGGAGCAGTACGCGAGCACGATCCGCACCGCCCACTCCGCTGCCCTCGACGCCTGCTCGGGCTCGAGCCAGCGGGCGAAGAACGGGGCGGCGAGGTCGCCGGCCACCAGGAGCACCCGGTCCTGGCCGGCAAAGGTCAGCTGAGGCAGGACGGCGCCGGCCTCGTAGGCCAGCAGGTAGGACAGCGCCGCGTGCGACCGCAGCTGGCGGGCCGACTCGACCATGCCCGCGACGAGCACGTCCTCGAGGTCGTGCGCCTCGCCCATGACGACCGCAAGCGAGGAGAACAGCCTCGCCACCTCGGTCTGGACGACCGCGGCGAGAAGGTCGTCCTTGCCCCCGGGGAACGCCCGGTACGCCGTGGCCCGCGAGAACCCGGCCTCCCGGGCGATGTCGTCGACCGTGGTCTTGGCGATCCCCTGCCGGGCCAGGCACCGCAACGCCCCATCCACCAGTCGGACCCGGGTCGAAGAGCGGTCGTCGGCCCCGAGATGCCGGACGACACCGTCCCGTGACTCCACCAGGGAGCCCGGGAGCCCCCGCTCCGGTCGTACTGCTGCCACACCCACTGATGAAACAGTATGGCGATTTTTGTCTCAGTGTCAACCACCCCATCGGACCGCCCGGACCGGAGCCGGGGTGTTCCCTCGGCTACCGACGCGGGAGCTCTGCCCTTACGACGACGTCCTGGAGGTAGAGGGCGCGTAGGTATGGAGCTCGAATGCTCCCCCTTGGGTCCTCGACCTGCTGGACATGGGCCTGAGCGCCTCAGCTGAGGTTGACGTGCCCGGGTGCTACTCCGGTGAGCAGGATGCCGAGGACGACGAAGACCGCCACCGAAGCCCCCACTGCCAGGACCAGTGACGTCGTCCGGTCGCGCCGGTCGCCGGCGTAGTCGTAGACGAAGGCGAGCAGGGCCCCCACGGCCAGGCCGCCCAGGTGCGCCCGCCAGTCGATGCCGCCGGTGAACCCGATGATCAGGTTGAGCCCCAGCAGCAAGACCACTGGCGCGATGGGCAGCCGACGGCGCAACCCGATGACGACGTAGGCGCCCATCAAGCCCATGATCGCCCCCGACGCGCCGAGGCCGAAGATGTAGGCCGGGCTCAGCAGGTACGAGGCCACGCTCCCGGCGAGGCCGGCCAGGAGGTACAGCAGCAAGAACCGCGTCCGGCCGAGCAGCACCTCGACCGCCGGTCCGACGATGAGCAGGGCGATCATGTTGAAGAGAATGTGTTGGAAGTTCGCGTGAAGGAACATCGCCGTGAACGCCCGGTAGTACTGGTGTTGGTAATGCACGTCGATCGGCTGCAACGCGTACTTGCTGATGACGTAAGTGTCGTGACCGAAGCGCTCGAGAAAGAAGACGACGACATTGATGCCGATGATCGTGAGCACCAATGGTGTCGGGTTGGTCGAGCCGACGACACCGGACCTCCCCGGACTCGTATGCGTGAACGCGGGGACCTGGCGCGACGTCTTCGCGCCGGTCGAGGTGCACTCTGGGCACTGCCAGCCGACCGCTGCCGACACCATGCAGTCCGTGCAGATCGGGCGGTCGCAGCGCGCGCACACCACCGACGCCGCCTTCTGGGGGTGGCGGTAGCAGGGAGGCGGGGGGGCCGGCTCGGGCGTCGGGCCGCTCACCGGATGCCGGCGAGCAGTTCGGACCGGACGAGCAGCGCCACCTGCTCCGGGTCGTTGAGGTCCCAGCGTCCGGGTGACGCGATGTAGGACAGCACCATGCGGGCGAGGAAGTCCGCCGCCACGTCGAGCTCTGCTCCCTCGGACATCCCGTGCCGCACGAGATAGGGCGCCAGGAACGCCGCCACCATGGCCTCCGTCTGGTCGGCCTCCGTCGTCATACGCGGCAGCAGGATTTCGGGCTCGGTGACGAGGATGCGCTGGAGGACCTCGTGCTCCACCACGGCACGGTGCGCGAACATGAGGCCCCGCTCCATGACCTCCTCGAGGGTCTCGGCATCGGACACCTCCTCGTAGAGGCGCAGGAAGAACCGAGCGAACTCCCACCCGACGACGGCGGAGATCAGCTCGTCACGGCCGCCCGGGAAGTAGCGGTAGACCGTCGCCCGCGACACGCCGGCCTCCCGCGCTGCGTCCTCGACCGTCGTCTTGTCGAGGCCCCAGCGCGCCACGCAGTCGTATGTCGAGCGGAGGAGCCGCTCGCGGACTTCGGGGTTCACAGCCCGAGCAGCGGCTCGAGACCCAGCGTCAGGCCGGGCCGTTCCCCGACCGAGCGGACGGCGAGGAGCACGCCAGGCATGAACGACGTGCGGTCGTAGGAATCGTGGCGGATGCTCAGGCTCTGACCGGCCGCGCCGAAGACGACCTCCTCGTGGGCGACCAGGCCGGGAAGGCGCACCGAGTGGACGTGGACGCCCCCCGTCGCCTCGGCGCCACGGGCGCCCGCCAGCACGAAGTCGGTCGTCGGATCGGGGCCGAGAGGGGCGCTCCCTGCCTCCCCCCGGGCCTCGGCGATCAGCGCGGCGGTGCGCAGCGCCGTGCCCGAAGGCGCGTCCCGCTTGTTGTCGTGGTGCAGCTCGATGATTTCCACGCCGTCCATGTGGGGCGCGATGACCCGCGAGCAGTGCATGAGCAGAACGGCGCCGATGGCGAAATTGGCCGCCACGACGACGTTGCGGCCGCTGTCCTCGAAGGCCTTGCGGATCCGGTCCACATCGGCGTCGCCCAACCCGCTCGTGCCGATCACGGCGTGCACATGCTGCTGTGCGTATTGGGTGACGTTGTGACGGACCGCCTCTGCGACGGTGAAGTCGACGACCACCTCGGCGCCGAGGTCGGCGAGCGCCTTGGTCTCCCCCACGATGGTGCGTCCGGCGGCGTCCCCGCCGGCGTGGGCCGGATCGACCGCCGCCACCAGTTCCATGTCGGCCGCACCGTGCACCGCCCGGGCGACCTCCTGGCCCATGCGGCCGCCGGCGCCGACGACACCGACCTTGATCATGGAACCGAGGCTATCGGGCGGCCAACGCGGGCAGGTGTGACTCGAAGACCTCCGCGTCGAACGGACCCACTGCGCTCATCGTGCGCGGTGCCTGCGCCAGCTCCGTGGCGACGTCGAGCACCTGGGCCCGCTCCACCGCATCGATGCGCGCGAGCACCTCGTCGACAGTCAGCACCTCGCCGTGCAACAGCAGCGACGCGCCGATGCGGCTCATGCGCGCCCCGGAGTCCTCCCCGGCGAGCAGCGTTTCGGCCCGCAGGTTTCCCTTGGCGATCGCCAGCTCGCGCTCGGTGACGCCCTCGGTCGCCAACAGCTCGAGTTCCCCCTCCACGATGCGCAGGACCTCGTCGACGTGCTCGGGGGCGGTGCCGACGACAATCGCCAGCGAGCCGGCGTCGGCGTAGGCGGCCCGTTCGGACCACACCGAGTAGGCCAGCCCGCGTTCCTCGCGCACCTTCTGAAAGAGCCTGCTCGACAGCCCGCCGCCGAGCGCGTGATTGAGGACCGCGAGCGCCCAGCGCCGCTCGTCGAAGCGTGACACCGAGCGGGCGCCGTAGACCAGGTGTGCCTGCTCGGTCGGACGGCGCACGACGTCGAGCGAGACGACGTCGGGACCCGGCGCGGCACGCTCGGGGACCTCACCGCCGCGCACGCCGGCGAAGCGCTGCTCGAGGTCCGCTGCAACCGCCTCGTGCGTGCAGTCTCCCGCCACCGAGACGACCATATTGGACGGCCGGTAGTGGCGAGCGCGGAAGGCGTCGATGTCGTTGCGGGTGATCTGGCGCACCGACGAGGACGTGCCCAGGGTGTCGCGGCCGAGCGCGTGCCCGGGGAACATCGCGGCCTGCCACCGTTCTGCGGCGAGGTCGGCCGGCTCGTCGGCGTGCATCAGGATCTCGTCGAGGATGACCGTGCGCTCAGCGTCGATGTCGGACGGCCGTAGCGCCGGCTGCCAGATGATGTCGCTCAGGATGTCGAGCCCGAGCGACAGGTGGTCCGAGAGGAGCCGGACGTAGAACGTCGTGTACTCCTTCGTGGTGAACGCGTTGCAGTCCCCACCGACCTCATCGAGCGCCTCGGCGATCGCCGCGGCCGAGCGGTGCTCGGTCCCCTTGAAGAGGAGGTGCTCGAGGAAGTGCGACGCGCCGGCGAGCTCGCCGGGCTCGTCACGCGAGCCGGTGCCGACCCAGTAGGCGACGGCGACCGAGTGGACATCCGCCATGGTCTCGGTGACCAGGCGGATGCCGCACGGCAGGACCGAGGACTCGATCAACGACGACGGGAGCGGCCCCGCGACCGGTTCCGATCGCGGTCACGGTCGCCGCGGTCCCCGCCGCGACCGCCTTCGGCTGCAGCGGCGCCCGGCCCCAGGTCGCCGAGGTCGGCCTTCAATTCCGCCTCGAACGCGTCCTCGAACGAGAGCTCCGACGCGCCGCCCGAGCCACCCGAAGCCGAGGACGGCGCACTGTCGCCGTTGCCGGCGCCGCCACCACCACCAGCGCCACCGCCACCGCCACCGCCACCGCGACGGGACTCACCGCCGTCACCGCCCGGCGCGGACTCGGGCACCGAAGCGAGCGACAGCGACACCTTGCCCTGCGGGTCGATGTCGTCGACGCGGACCTCGACCGGCTGGCCGAGGGTGAGGACGTCCTCCACGTTGTTGATGCGCTTACCGCCGGCCAGCGACGACAGCTTCGAGATGTGCAGCAGGCCGTCCCGGCCGGGCAGCACGTTCACGAAGGCGCCGAACTTGGTGATGTTGACCACCTTGCCGTCGTACACGGCGCCCACATCGGCCGTCGGCGGGTCGAGGATCAGGGAGATCCGCCGCTTGGCCTCGGCCACGGCGTTGCCGTCCTTGGCGCCGATGGTCACGGTGCCGACCACGCCGTCGTCATCGACCGCGATGTCGGCGCCGGTCTCCTGCTGCAGCGTGTTGATGACCTTGCCCTTCGGACCGATCACTTCGCCGATCTTGTCGATCGGGATCTCCATCGACACGATCTTGGGCGCGCTGTTCGCCACCTCTGGGCGGGGCTCGGCAATGGCGCCGGCCATGACACCCAGAATCGTGAGGCGGGCCTCCTTCGCCTGCAGCAACGCCTTGGCCAGCACGTCGGCCGGCAGCCCGTCGATCTTCGTGTCGAGCTGCAACGCGGTCACCGCGTCGGCCGTGCCCGCGACCTTGAAGTCCATGTCGCCGAAGGCGTCCTCCGACCCGAGGATGTCGGTCAGCGTCACGTAGTTGCCGTCGTCGTAGACGAGACCCATGGCGATGCCGGCCACCGCTGCCTTGAGTGGTACGCCGGCCGCCATCAGCGACAGGGTGGAACCGCACACCGAAGCCATGGACGTCGATCCGTTCGACGCCAGCACGTCGGACACCACGCGCAGCGCGTAAGGGAACTCGTCCTCGCCCGGCACGACCGGCAGCAGGGCTCGCTCGGCCAGCAAGCCGTGCCCGATCTCGCGGCGCTTCGGGCCGCGCATGAAGCCCGTCTCACCGGTTGAGTACGGCGGGACGTTGTCGTGGTGCATGTAGCGCTTGAATTCGACCGGGGTGATCGTGTCGAGCAGCTGGTTCATGCGGGGCATGCCGAGCGTCGTCACGTTGAGCACCTGGGTCTCGCCGCGCTGGAAGAGTGCCGAGCCGTGCGCCGTCGGGAGAAGGTCGATCTCCGCGGACAGCGGC
>DATAYX010000074.1:0-2380 GCA_036272355.1 Acidimicrobiales bacterium | reverse complement strand
CAGCGAGGCGGCCATCGCGGCCGCGAAGGTGAGCTGCTCGCCGCCCTCGTCCGCCGCCCGCGCCGCGTCCCAGACAGCAGCGGTGGCCAGCTCCGCCGCCACCGCCATGTTGGCGCAGTGGTGCTTGACCGCCTGGAAGGTAGCGATCGGCCGGCCGAACTGGACACGCGCCTTGGCATACTCAGCGGCCCGCTCGGTGCACTCGATAGCGATGCCCGCCCCCTCAGCCGCCATGAGCAATCGCCCAAGATCGACGAGCAACCGCCGTCCGCCGGGGATCATCTCCACCGCGGCGCCGTCCAGCGTCACCCGGGCGCAGCGCCGCGTCGGGTCCAGGTTCGTCGGCACGTCGACCTTCACCCCACCGGCGGAGACATCGACGACGATGGCGTCGTCGCCCACCGGCAGCACGAGCACGTTGGCGAGGCCACCGCCCAGTACCGCCGGCGCCGTCCCGGCGGCCTTGCCTCCCGACACCGTGACGTCCGACGAGAGAGCGACGCCGCCGCACACCGAGCCGTCGGCCAGACCCGGCAGCCATTTCGACTTCAGCTCGTCAGAACCGGCGGCATCGATTACCGCGCTCGCGATGACGGTCGGCACGAACGGCCCGGGAGCCACGGTGCGGCCTAGCTCCTCGACGACGACGATGAGTTCGGACAGGCCGTACCCCGACCCGCCCACCGACTCCGGCAGATGGAGGCCCAGCCAGCCCAGTGCCGCCAGGTCGCCCCAGAAAGGCGGAAGCGGCTCCTTCTCGGCCTCGAGGAGGGCCCGGGCGGCGCCTCGGGCGTCGTGCTTGGCCAGGAAGTCCGAGGCCGTTTCGGCCAGCGCACGGTGGTCATCGGTGATTGCGATTGCCATTTTCAAACTGTACGCCCGGGCCTGCTCAGAGGGCCAAAGCGCTGCTTAACCGGTCTCGAGCTTCTGGCGCAGCGATGTCCGAAGCGAGCGGAGCAATGCGCGTCTGGATGTATACGCCGAATTCCTGTCCGAGATCTCCCGAAACCGGGCAGCACGTTGCTGCCCAAACCGCAGCGAAGTGGGCAGTGAATGCTCGTATACAGCCCGAGGCAGGCGGCGCCGGTCTCCGAAAGCCGACAATGACGTCTGGGACGGAAGCGCCAATGCCACCGATTTCAGCCGCCCGCCGGGTGCTCGCGGTGCGCCCGCTGCAGCTCCTCGAGATCGCGCGGCTCCCGGCCCTCCTGGGCCGCCGCCTCGGCCTCATGGCGCAGAACGCCCTCGACCAACTCGGAGAGCGCCCCCGGCAGCAGCAGGTGCTCCTGGTACAAAGTCCCCCCCAGCGTGCCGTCGGGCCCGCGCAGCGATCCCTCGTAGCACCCTCGCGCACTCCGGGCCTTCACCGGCTTCAGGTCGACGAGGACCCAGTCGTCGGCGCGGATGTGCTCCTGGAACCACATGGCGTGGTCGATCGAGGGCCCGCCCCGACCCACCAGCGCCGACGGCTTCTGGCCGAACCCGCTGCCGATGTCCGAGATGTACGTGAGCCCCGCTCGATGCACCAATGGGTCGTCGGACAAACGTGTGAGCGAACGCGCCCACACGCAGTCGGTGAAGACGCCCTTCAAGAAGTCCGTCTGTGTCACTTCGCGGACCTCCAGCAGCGGGTTCCACCCACCCCGCGGCGTGGCAGCCGGCTCGGGCACCTCGCGCCGGGGCGCATCGTCGAACGCGTCGTCGAGGCTGCCCTCATCGCTCTCCGCGTGGAAGGACGTGATCATGGAGAAGATGACCTCACCTTCTTGCACCGCGTTGACGTGGCGCGCCGAGAACGAGCGGCCGTCGCGGTCGCGGTCCACTTCCAGGATCACCGGCAGGTCGCTCCGTCCCGCCCGCAGGAAGTAGCCGTGCAGCGAGTGGGGGCGCCGCCCCTCCTCGACCGTCGCCGCCGCTGCGATCAGGCACTGCGCCGCCACCTGGCCGCCGTACAAGTTTCGCCGAGGCCCGAAGTTGGCGTTGCGACCCCGGAACAGGTCGCGGTCGACCCGCTCGAGATCCAACAGCGACCCCAGGTCGTTCGCCAACTCCATGTCGTTCGCCGGCTCACTCACCCGATTCGCCCCATCCGCTCCATCCGCCGCACCCGCACCCGCACCCGCACGCGCCTCACGTCCCCGCCCCAGCCCGAGCGCCCCGCAACGCCCGCACCCACTCGCCCCACGTCTCGATACGCGCCCAGAACTCCTCTCGAGTCCCCGCGAAGTTGTGCATGTGTGCCATCCTCGGGCACACATACAAGTCGACGCTCGGCGACGACGCATACGCCCGCACCTCGCCCCGCGGGTCGACCAGCACGTCGCGCTCGCCCATCGCCACCAGCACGGGCGCAGTGATCGCCGCCGCCTCCGCCAGCACC
>DATAYX010000073.1:0-2476 GCA_036272355.1 Acidimicrobiales bacterium | reverse complement strand
CACTTCGGCGAGCGAGCGGATCGTCGACGAGTGCAGCGTGAAATGCACCAGCGCCGTCGGCCCGTGGGTCACGACCACGCCGAGCACGACAAAGGCGATCGGAGCCGAGACGTCCCAGCGCTCGAGCCGTCCCGAGACGAGCCCCCACACGATCACGCAGGCGGAGACCACCGCCAGCGCAGCGAAGCCGGATTCATGCCCCATAGCCGTTTCATATTTCCAGAGGGGGCCCCGGTGCCGACGACTCGGGCCCCGAAGTACCAGGGGCGGATCCAGCGCTGACCTCGTTGGCCGGACTAGAACATGGGTCAGAGAACGCGGGGCGGCCCCGTGCACCGACCCTGAGGAGGACACATGCTGGCGACGGACTACCCGGTACTCGATCTGTTCCTGACGATGCTGTACTTCTTCCTCTTCTTCATCTGGATCTGGCTGCTGGTCATGGTCTTCTTCGACGTCTTCCGCAGCCGTGACATGGGCGGCGGAGCCAAGGCGCTGTGGTGCATCTTCATCATCGTCCTGCCGTTCCTCGGGGTCTTCGTGTACCTGCTGGCCCGTGGCGGCAAGATGCACGAGCGGCAAGCGCAGCAGGCGGCGGAGCAGCAGAAGGCGTTCGATTCGTACGTGCGCGAAGCCGCCGGCACGCCGGGCGTCGACACGGCTTCGCAGCTCTCCAAGCTCGCCGACCTCAAGAGCCAGGGGGTGCTGACCGAGGAGGAGTTCCAGTCGGAGAAGTCCAAGCTCCTCAACGCCTAGCCCAGGGGCTGCCGACCCCGCGCTGCTGCGCCACTTCGTCAGCGGGGGACCCGCTTCGGTGACGCCAGAAGAGCGGGACGCGACAGAAAACAACCTGGACCCCGAACTCGAGCCGGATGGCCCGGCCGCCACCCGAGCGCGCGCCGCCGCGCCGGGATCCGGCGGGCCGCCGCCCGATACGCCCGATACCTACGACCGGATCGCTCGCGGTATCGAAGAGGACGTCGAGAAACCGCTGCCGTGGCGGACCATCGCCATGCGGACGGCCGAGGTGCTGGTCGCCGGCGTCACCATCTACCTCGTCTTCCCGAGCCTCGCCGAGGTGTTCAGCTCGTTCCCCAAGCTGACCTCGCTCGATCCGATCTGGTTCACGCTTGCCTTCGCTTTCGAGGTCGCGCACTTCGTGTGCACCATCGGGCTGCAGCGGATCGCGCTCGGAACCAAGGCGTGGTTCTCGGTCTCGACCTCGCAGCTGGCGGGCAACTCCATCAGCCTCATCGTGCCCGGTGGTGCCGCGGTCGGCGCGGCGACCCAGTTCCGCATGCTGTCGAAGGCGGGCCACGAAACGGCCGCCGCCGTCGGCGGCCTGACGGTGTTCTCGCTGCTGCAGATCGGCGGGCTCTTGGCGCTGCCGCTCTTCGTGTTGCCGGCGATCCTCGCCGGCACGCCGATCGCCCGCGGCCTCGAGTACACGGCCCTGCTCGGCCTAGTCGCGTTCGTCGGATTCGCGGGATTCGGTACCGCCGTGCTGGCGCTGGACGGCCCGATGCGCTGGGCGGGCCGAGTGGTGCAGGTGGCGCGCAACCGCTGGCGCCGCAACGCGGCGCCGATGACCGACCTACCGGAGCGTCTCGTGCGCGAGCGCAACCGCATCCGCAACGTGCTGGGGCGGCGGTGGAAGGCCGCAACGCTGCTCAGCAGCGGCCGCCTGTTGTTGGATTACGGCTGTCTCCTCGCCACGATCCGGGCGACGGGCGCAAGGCCGAATCCGTCACTGGTCCTCCTCGCCTATGCGGTCGCCAAGCTCCTTGCACTGATCCCGATCACCCCTGGCGGCCTTGGGCTCGTCGAGGCCGGGCTCAGCGGTTTGCTGATCCTGGCCGGCGTGCCCGGCGGCGACGCCGTCGTCGCCACGCTGGCCTATCGGATCATCTCCTACTGGCTCCCGATCCTCGTAGGGCCGTTCGCGTACATCGCGTTCCGGGCGCGCTACGGGAAGCCAGGCCACAGCTCGAGCGAGGGTGCCGGGGGCACCGGGCCGGCACTCGCCAAAGGCTGACCGACATCACAGTCCGGAGCCCGCCGGGACGACCGGCGGCTGGACCGGGCGGTCGGCTGACCAGAGGCACGAAATGCACGTTGAACGTTGTGTAATCGCACTCGGGGTGCAAATGTGGTGCGTCCAAGGGGCCGGCGCTACATTTCCGTGGCGCCCGATGGCGCTCGGGCGCGTGAGTGTTGCTTGGCGTGGCAAAATCCACCGAGCGGTCGCTGCAGTGAGGGGGGATCCGCAGGGTCAACATGATGCGAGAGTGCAATCGCCATGTATGAGGGGACATGGGATTCCGTGCGCACCCATGGGGTGCCTGACTGGTACGACGACGCCAAGCTGGGCGTCTTCCTCCATTGGGGCCCCTATTCGGTGCCGGGGTGGGCGCCGCGGGTGCCGGACATCCAGGAGCTGCTCGCAAAGGCCGGCCCGCGGCGGATGCTGCGGGAG
>DATAYX010000072.1:0-3309 GCA_036272355.1 Acidimicrobiales bacterium | reverse complement strand
GCCTGCGCGGCGGCCGGCGCCGTATCGGTGAGCGGGGTGGCGCTCCACCTGCGCGGCACGGTGCGCGAGCACTACTTCGACTGGCTCGGCGCGGCCCGGCCGGACCTCGTGCGCCTGCACCGTGGCCGCTTCCGGTGCGGCGCCTACCAGGAGGACGACGAACGGCAACGAGTGCAGGGGATTGTGCGCGCGGCAGCCCGCCGGTGCGGGGTCACGGGGCGCGACCGCTACCGCGGCCGGGTGCCGTCGGCGACGACCGCCGAGGAGGATCCGCCTCTCGAGCCCCGGGAGCCGGGGCGTCCGGCCCGCTCCCGGGAAGGCGGGCAACTGCGCCTCCTTTGACGAGATGGCGCTTGTTGTCGGCTTGCCGGGACGCGAAACGGCCCCCCGGTCGCCTGACCGGGGGGCCGTTCCTATCGGCTACTCAGGCCGCGAGGACGCTCATCTGCGTCACTCGGCCGCCGCACGCCCCTTGCGCCGCCTGGACGTGAGGACCAAGAGGCCACCGAGACCGAGGAGGACGACCGCGCCCGCCCACATGCCGGCGAGGTCGGCGCCAGTGAAGGCGATGGCCGCACCCTTGGTGGCCGCAGGCGTGGTGGCCGCAGGCGTGGCGGTGGTGCCCGCCGAGGTGGCCGGAGTGTTCGGCGTCGCCGTCGACCCGGAGGTGACTGCCGCGACGGTGAACGTCTCACAGCCGCTGACGGCGGAAGCCACGTAGTTGCTGTCCCCGCCGTAGACGGCGTCGAACGAGTAGCTTCCGGCAGCCAACTGTGCCGTGGTATCCGAGTTCGGGACGGAGCCGCCCGACAGCGTGACGTCCTGCGTCGAGGCCGGAGTGCTGGTGCACGTCCCGTTCGTGAAGAACGAGTAGGTCACGGTGCCGGTCGGGACGAACCCGACGATCCCACCGCTCACGGTCGAGGTGTCGTAGGCCTGGGCCGGTGCGGTCTCGGTGTTGGTCCACGGTGCGTTGGTGGCCGCGTCGTTGAGAATGGTGGAAGTCGACGTAGGCGCCTGGCCTACCGAGAACGGCTCACACCCCCCCGTCGGCGACGCTGCGTAGTTCGAGTCGCCGTTGTAGACGGCCTCGTAGGAGTAGCTCCCAGCCGCCAACGAGAGCGTCGGAGGAGAATGCGGAATGACGCCGTCGGTGATGTCGACCGTCTGCGCCACCCCGTCCGTACCGTCACAGGTTCCGTTGGTGAAGAACGTGTAGGTCACGGTGCCGGTGATGGTGGGAAGCTCCGCGGTCGCGCTCGGACCCGCCGTGTTTTGGTTTCCGGGCGTGACGGTCGAGGTGTCCTCAGCGCTGGCGCCGACCGTCTCGTTGCCGCTCCATTGGACACCGGTCGTCGCGTCGAAGACCGTGGTCATGATCGTGGTGGGAATGGCGGGTGTTCCGTTCTCACAGTGCGAGACCGTCAGCACGGAGTTTTCGCCGTTCCCATTCGTCGCGGACGCGGAGGTCAACGTGGAGCCCAGCGGCGTGTACAAGATGAAGTGGACCGATCCGACGACCTTGTTCGGGGTCGCGTCGCCGAGGTTGGTCGTGAGGTTGTAGGGGGCCGCTCCCGGGTGCGTGAGGATGAACAGCCAAGCCATGTCCCCGGCTGGAATCGGATCGAAGTCGGTGTCGTCCTGGAAACTCTTACACGTCCCGTCGACGGTCCCGTTGCCGGTCCAGATCACCGTGCTGCCGTCGTTGATCGAGCCGGCGGTCGGCGCGTTCGTGGCAGGTCCGGACGTCGCGGCCGGCGTCGTGGGTGTCGTGGGCGTGGTGGTGTCATTCGTCGTCGTCGTCGTCGTGGTGGTCGTGGCGGCGGTGGTCGTGGTCGTGGTCGGCGCCGTGGTCGTTGTCGTCGTGGCTGCGTCCCCCGCGGCACCCGTATTGCCCGTGTTCCCTGTCGCCCCTGTCGTGGCCGGGGCGGCGTTGGTGTCCGGGGCTGCGGGCGTCGAGCCGAGCACGCCGAAGGTCAGCGCCGTGGCGCCGAGGACCGTGAGCGTCGCCAGGCCGCGCCCGAGGAACGCACGGCCGCCGAAGCGACGCCTGCCGGAGGTCGGGTTCCCGTCGGGGCGCGTCAGACGCCCATGTCGGAAGTTCGAAAAAGCTGCCATCAGATTTCCACCCCTGTCGCCAAATCGGGTTGTCCATAGGCCTTTTGGCCTATGCCGCTCCCGACACTGTAGGGGAAACGGATTGCATTGACATGACATACGTTCGCAACAGAAGCCCAATTTGAAGCCCTCTGAGTCCATTCGAGGCTCGCTCCACGCTCGGACCGGCACTCTTCAGAGCCGGCGAGGCGAGAGGGAGCTCCGACTTCCTGCCTGAAAAAGGGGGAAGAGCCGCATGCGGGCCTCCTGAGGACACGGGGCGGACTCAGGTGCGCCCCAGCGCTTCTCACGGCGATCCCGCGGCGAACAATGCCTCGTGAGACCACCGAGTTGTTGTTCTTCAATTGCTTTGCGTGGGCATCAAGCCGGATGCACGTGGCCTCGTCGAGGGCGGGACATCCGAACGACGTCCTCTTGTCGGACCGCGGGTGGCCCGCGTCGGCGCGTGGTCGGCAATAGGGAATGCACACGAGACGGAGCCGAAGGAGCTCGTGGTCGGTTGTCCCGCAGCCGCCCTCCCGCCGGGCACCGGCGCGACGACGAGCCGTCCGCAGAGGGCGCGCTGTTCGCCCCGGTCATCGTCCCTATGATTTGGCCCTCATGCGGGGCGGGGAGAGAAGTCTGCGGAGGACCGGCCGGCGTGCCCTGATCGGCGTGGCGACGCTGCTCGTGGCCGGCGCGCTCGCGGTCGTCTCCTCGACGGCTGGCACGGGCTCCGTCGGCTCGGGTTCGGCTGCGAAAGGCGCAGCCGCCGCTGCCACGACAACGCCGTCGCCCACGAACTCGTCCTACGGCATCGTGGACGCCGCCGGTGGCGTCATGACGTTCGGGGGCGCGGCGTACTCCGGCGACACGATCGGCTATCCGCTCGTCAAACCGATCGTCGGCAGCGCGGCCAATCCCGGCGGTGGCTATTGGCTCGTCGCGTCCGACGGTGGCATCTTCGCGTTCGGCGGTGCACAGTTCTGGGGCTCGACGGGTGGGCTGTCCCTCAACAAGCCGATCGTCGGCATGGCGTCGACGCCCGGAGGCGCCGGCTACTGGCTCGTAGCGTCCGACGGCGGCATCTTCGCCTACGGCGACGCGCAGTTCTACGGATCGACCGGCTCGATCCGTCTCAACAAGCCGATCGTCGGGATGGCGGCGACGACCGACGGCGCCGGCTACTGGCTCGTGGCGTCCGACGGCGGC
>DATAYX010000071.1:0-1710 GCA_036272355.1 Acidimicrobiales bacterium | reverse complement strand
TCGTACACGGCGACGTAGCGCTCGGCCAAGGACTCCATCGACCAGTTGCGCGCGTGCTCGACCGCGCCCTTGCGCGCGTCGGGTGCAGACGATCCGCTCCCTTCGACGGCGTCGGCGAGCGCGACGCCCAGTGCACGCGAGAGGGCCGCCTTGTCGCCGGGGGGCACGAGGGTGGCATGGCCGGCGGACGCCTTGCGATAGCCGTCGATGTCCGACGCCACCACTGCGCACCCGGCTGCCATGCCCTCGAGCAGCACCATGCCGAACGACTCGCCGTGCAACGAGGGCGCACAGAGGACGTCGGCGCCGGCGAGCCGGGCCGCCACCGCGTCGTCGCTCAGCAGGCCGAGCCACCGGACGCGGTCGGACTCGGGGTGACGCCGACGCTCGACCTCCGTCGCCGGCCCCTCGCCGGCGACCCACAGGACGGCGGGCCGCTCCAGCATGGCGAACGCGTCGAGCAGCACGCCGAGCCCCTTGCGTTGTTCATGGCGACCGACGAACAGGACGGTGGGGCGACGTGGCTCGTGGTCGTCGCGGACGGGCACCGCTGACTCGAAGCGCGCCATGTCGACGCCGTTGAACAGGACCTCGAAGCGGCCACCGCTGGAGTGCTCGCCCGTCTCGCGGGCGGCGTCGGAGACGGCGACCTGGACCTCCATGCGGCGCCCGACGAGCTCGATCAATGGCTTGAGCGGGAGCACCCAGCGGGACACGCCGGCGCGGTGGTAGGTGCCGACCATCGGCAACGGGTCGGTGAGGACGAGCCCGTACGCGGCCATCGGGGCGAGAGGCTCGTGCAGATGGAGGACGTCGAAGCCCCCTTTCCGGACGAAGCGCTCGATGCGCGCCACAGCCGCGGGCGACAGGACGACTGGCGCGACCGAGCCGTTGGAATGCAGATCCGTCGGTGCGCCGGCCACGAAGTGCTCGCCGGCGGATTCAGGGAACCGCCGGTCGGCGTCGGCGGGCGCCACGACGGTCACCTCGTGGCCGAGGCTCCGCAACGCCTTGGACAGCCCGATCACCTGCCCCTGCACGCCACCGGGCCGGGTCAAGGCATAGGGCGAGAGCATGGCGATCCTCACGGCCTCACCTCGGGTCGCTCGGCCAGTTCGGTTGGTACATGTGCCACTGCTCGGGCCGGCAGCGGATGTCGTGCTCGAAGACGCGCGCCATGTCCTGGGTGATCCGCGCGACGTCCTCGCGCAGGGTTCCCCGGCGGGACGTGTCCATGGGGGGATGCACGACGGCGGTGTGCCAGTGCCGACCGGGCCCCGAGTAGACGCAGACCGGGATCAGCGGTGCGCCCGTCCGGATCGCCAGCGTCGCCGCGCCCCCCGGCAGCGTCGTGCGCTCGCCGAAGAACTCCACTTCGACACCGTTGCCCTGGAGATCGCGGTCGCTCACCAGCCCGGCCAGCTCGTTGTTCTTGATCGCACGGACGAGCGGGGCGGTCGTCCCTTCGCCGAGCGGCACTGCGGTCAGGCCCATGGCGGCACGCTTCTCGACGAACCACTCGAACAGTTCCTCGGGCTCGAGCACCTCCACGACGGCCGTCATCGGCATGCCCTCGAGGGCCAGCCAATAGCCACCCCACTCCCAACTCCCGACGTGGGGCAGCGCCATGACGATGCCCTTGCCGTCGGCCATCGCCTTGCTCAGGTGCTCACGTCCCGATTCGAGCCGCCAGTGGAGCCGCACGCCGGC
>DATAYX010000070.1:0-1667 GCA_036272355.1 Acidimicrobiales bacterium | reverse complement strand
TGCTCGACGATGACGACATGGCGTACTGGCAGAGCCTCGGACTGGCGGCGACCTGTGCGGATCTTGTCGGAACGATGCGGGGGGCCCTCGCGCTCGCCACCGAGTACGCCAAGGAGCGCAAGCAGTACGGCGCGACCATCGGGTCGTTCCAGGCCGTGCAACACATGCTCGCCGACGCCCATGTCGCAACAGAGGGATCGCGGAGCGTGGCGCTGCATGCAGCGTGGGCCGTGGACGCCTTACGTGCGGACGAGGCGATGGCGGCGTGTTCGGTGGCCAAGGCGTACTGCGCACGCGCGGCGCGCTCTGTGTGTGAGACGTCGATCCAGGTGCACGGCGGCATCGGCAATACCTGGGAGTGCCTGGCGCATGTGTTCCTGCGGCGAGCGCTGTTCTCGACCGAGGTGCTCGGTGGCGTCGGGCCCAACCTCGAGCGAGTGCTCGAGGCACGCGGCATCGGAGGCGACGATGGACTTCGCTGATTCGCCCGAAGAAGCTGCATTCAGGCTCCGTCTGCGCGAGTGGCTCGCCCACAACAATCCCGGACTGCCGCCGTCGTCGACGACGGACGAATACTGGGCGGGGCAGGCCGCCTGGCACCAGACGCTCTACGACGCCGGGTTCTTCGGCCTGTCCTGGCCGACCTCGGTGGGCGGGCAGGGATTGTCGAGCGTGTACGACGTGATCCTCGACGAGGAACTCATTGCCGCCGCCGCGCCGCCGCGGCCGAGCGTCGGCTACCTCGTGCAGGGGCTGCTCGAGCACGGCAGCGAGGAGGTGCAGCAGCGGTTCCTCCCCGGGTTGGTGAGCGGCCGCGATCGCTGGTGTCAGGGCTTCAGCGAACCCGACGCCGGCTCGGACCTCGCCTCGCTGCGCACGAAGGCCGTCCTCGAGGGGTCGGAGTACGTCATCACCGGCCACAAGGTCTGGACGAGCTACTCCGACGCCGCGGACTGGTGCCTCGTGCTGGCACGGACCGATCCGGACGTTCCAAAGCACCGAGGTATCTCCGCCTTCGCCGTGCCGATGCACCAGGACGCCATCACCCAGCGTCCGCTCAAGATGATCAACGGCATCACCCGCGAGTTCGGCGAGGTGATCTTCGACGGTGCGCGGGTCGACGCCGCCAACATGATCGGGACACCCGGGGAGGGCTGGCGCTTGGCCATGACGGTCGTCAGCCACGAGCGCGAGCCGGGAGAGCTCGGCTATGTCGCCCGCTACGGGAAGCTCGTCAACGAGCTGACGCACCGGGTCGAAACGGCGCCGGCAGCGTTCGGCGCGGAGCAACGTCGTGACCTGGCCTGGGCCATCGTCGAGGCCGAGATGCTGCGGTGTCACGTCAGCCGCCGTTTGTCGGACCGCCTCGACGGCGTCGTCCACGGACCCGAGGGGTCGGTCGACAAGCTCTTGATGACCCAGGTCGAGCAGTCCGTCGGTCACGCCGCCATCTCGGTGGGCGGCAGCGCCTCGGCCGGCGGGGACGACACTTGGCTGCGGGTCTACCTCTACAGCCGCGCCCAGAGCGTCATGGGCGGGACGTCACAGATCCAGCGCAACCTGATCGCCAACCGAATCCTGGAGTTGCCCACGACATGAGCACGTACGACCTTCCCGACGAGATCCAGGTCGAGGCCGACGGCCCGATCCGCGTCGTCACGCTGAAC
>DATAYX010000069.1:0-3742 GCA_036272355.1 Acidimicrobiales bacterium | reverse complement strand
CACGGACCTGCTCTCCAACCCCGACGCCAACAGGGAGTGGTGCGCGTTCATCGGCGACAAGATCCGGGAGATCGTCCACGACCCGGAGACCGCCGAACGGCTGATCCCGACGGACCACCGCTTCGGCGAGAAGCGGCCCCCCTTCATCACCGGGTACTACGAGGCCTTCAATCGGCCGAACGTGTCACTCGTCGACCTCAAAAAAGCCCCGATGGTGCGCATCACGCCCGAGGGCATCGAGACGACTGATGGTATGCGGGAGTTCGACATCATCGTCTGGGCGACCGGCTTCGACTTCGGGACCGGCGCGCTCTTACGGATGGACATCCGGGGTCGCGACGGCGTGGCCCTGACCGAGCACTGGGCGGACGGACCGCGCACGTTTCTCGGCGTGCAGACCCATGGCTTCCCGAACCTCTTCCTGCCGGGCGGCCCGCATGCCGCCGCCGGCAACAACCCGCGCTACAACGGCGACCAGGTCGATTTCATCACCGACCTCCTGGTCTACGCGCGCGACCGCGGCTTCGACGTGGTCGAGACCACTGAGCGAGCCGAGGATCGTTGGACGAGGATGATTGATCGCGGCGCGGAGTCTCCACTGTCCTTCGGCGAGAAGAGCTATTACTTCGGCACCAACATTCCGGGGAAGCCGAAGCGCTACCTGCTCAACTCCGGCGGGCGCCCGAAGTTCTTCTCCATCGCCGCCGATACGGTGATGAACGGATACGACTCGTTCACGATGTCGCGCCTGAGCGAGACCGCCGCCGCCCAGCACTGAGCTGCGTCGGCCGGCCGCCCTCCTCGTCGTCCCGCGCCGTTGTTCTGTACCGACCGGTTGGTCTAATCTCAGTGCGGAGCTCCGCCCTGCGGAGAGTTCTCGAACCCCCGACGAAAGGGACAGCACATGCAGGACAAGCCCTTTGTCGTCTCGGCTGACGGACACATTCTCGAGCCGACTGATTTGTTCAAGACTCGCCTTCCCAAACACCTGCGCGACCGAGGCGTCTGGGAAGAGGACTTCGAGATCGAGCCACTCGTGGAGGGCGGCGCGCGCGTCTTCCGCCGCCTACACACACCGGGCTTCGAGGGCTGGACGATTTCGCGCTACCGCCAGACCGGTGGGCGCATGCCCGAAGGCGACCCCGAGATGATCATCGAGGACCTCGCCTCCGACGGGGTCGACGTGGGTGTCATGCACCCCAACCTGTCGCTCTTCGGGCTCTATTCGGATGACCACGAGCTGTCGATGGCACACGCGCGTGTCTACAACGACTACATCATCGAGCGGTTCTCGCCGTACTTCTCGCGCCTCGCTCCGACGGCCCCGGTGCCGATCACCGACATCGACGATGCCGTGGCTGAGATCGAGCGCGTCGCAGCCGCCGGTTTCCGGGCGATTCTGCTGCCGGCGGTGCCGCCGAAGCCCTACTACTCCCGCGACTACGACCCGGTGTGGGCGGCCGCGCAATCGAACGGCGTGCACGTCTTCATCCACACGCAGACGGGCGGGGTGAAGGTCAACGATCCCGAAGCAACCACCCTCAAGGTTGTCATGGAGAACGCCGAGCAGGTCAACCAGCCTGTGACCGAGAAATCCGCGTCGAAGCGCATGATCACGCAGGCGATCTATAGCGCCATCGTTCCCCAGCAGGTGATCTGCCAGCTGGTGGGCGGGGGCGTGGCCGAGCGCTATCCCGACCTCCACTTTGCGCTCATCGAGTTCAACGCGCACTGGCTTTCCTCGCTTGTCGGTGCAATGGACAAGTGCTGGATCACCGGCATCGGACAAGATTCCGACTGGTGGCTCGGCTTCTGGGACGAGACCCGGCCACCCGAACAGCAATCGCATATGGCGCAGCTGTTCAAATTGAACGAGAAGTGGCCCTACCCGCTCATGCCGAGCGAGTACGTGCGCCGGCAGTTCCACGTGTCCTTCCAGGACGATCCGGTCGCCGTGGCCTGCCGGCACCTCACCGGTTTGTCGACGCTCGTGTGGGGCAATGACTACCCCCACGCCGAGGGAACCTTCCGAGGCAGCCGACAGCTGATGGCCGAGCAGTTCGCCGGCGTGCCCAACGATGAACGCGACGCCCTGGTCGGCGGCACGCTGGGCGGGCTCCTCGGGTTCGCGCCCGTCGCAGCTTGAGAGGTCGGCAGCTGAGCGATCTGAGATTCGACGGCAGGGTCGCGATCGTCACCGGCGCGGGACGGGGGATCGGCCGCGCGTACGCAACGTTGCTGGCCGCACGGGGCGCGAGCGTCGTCGTCAACGACCTGGGCGGCTCCATGGAGGGCAGCGGCGCCGACGCTGGGCCGGCGTCAGAAGTCTCGGACGAGATCACGGGTGCTGGCGGTGCCGCAGTGGCGGACACCCATGACGTGGCGACCTCGGCGGGGGCGCAGGCATTGGTGGAGGCGGCGATCGAGAACTTCGGACATCTCGAAATCGTCATCAACAACGCAGGCATCATCCGTTGGGCCGGGTTTCCCGAGGTCGACGAGGACAACTTCACGCAGCACCTTGCCGTGCACACGATCGGGTCGTTCCAGGTCACGCGTGCCGCTTGGCCTCACATGGTCGAACGCCAGTACGGCCGCGTCGTGATGACCACCTCGAGCGGCGTGTTCGGTCTCAAGAACAACACGTCGTACGCCACGGCGAAAGCAGCGGTCATTGGCCTCACCCGGAGCCTCGCGGTCGCTGGGCCCAAACACGGGATCCGTGTCAATCTGATCGCGCCGGCCGCTGTGACCCGCATGGCCGGCGGCGGCGATATGCCCGACATGGCCCCAGAGCTCGTCGCGCCGATGGCGGCATTTCTTGCGCACGAATCGTGTCCCGCCAACGGTGAAATATACGCAGCGGGGGCCGGTCACTTTGCCCGTATTTTCCTCGCCACGACTCCGGGTTACATCCATGCCGGCAGAGACGTCACGATCGAGGACGTCGCCGAACACTGGGCCGACATCAACGACGAAACCGGCTACTCGGTTCCCAAAGACCTCCCGGACTGGTCAGCCCGATTCTTGTCGCACCTGCCGCCGGGCGAGGGGTGAAGATCGAAAGGGCTACTCGTCGAGGAGATCGGGTTCTTCGGCGACGATTTGGTCGTAGAGCGGCTGAAATTGGTACCAGCCCGTGCCGTGCCCTCCGGTTTGTTTGGCGGTCTTCTCCGCCACGTCCGGGCTGATGGAAATCGGCTTCCCGGCGGCCTCGGCCAGCAGCTGGGCATGGCACGTGCGCTCCATGGTGATGAACCACCAGGCCGCCTCGTCCACGGTGTGCCCAACGGTCAACAGGCCATGGTTAGCCAGGATGGCCGCCTTGCAGTCGCCCAGCGCGTGGGCGATCCGCTTGCCCTCCTCGATGTCGAGCACTGCGCTGGTGTAGTCGTCGAAGACCGCATGGTCCTCGTAGAAGGCGCACGCGTCCTGCGTCAGCGGGTCGAGGGGACGGTGCAGAGACGACCATGCTTTTCCGTACACCGAATGCGAGTGTGCGGCGGACACGACGTCGGGACGCGCGGCGTGGATCTGCGAGTGGATCACGAATGCGGCGAGGTTGAGCGGCCAGTTGCCCTCCACGACCTCCCCCTCGTGATTGACGAGGAGCAGGTCCTTTACTCGGATCTGGCGGAAGTTCATTCCGAGTGGGTTGACCCAGAAGTGATCGAGGTGCTCCGGGTCGCGGGCGGTGATGTGGCCGGCCGTTCCCTCGCTGAAGCCGAATTTCCCGAAGAGA
>DATAYX010000068.1:0-5782 GCA_036272355.1 Acidimicrobiales bacterium | reverse complement strand
CCCCACCGGCGGCGCCGGCCGGCGCCGGTGTCACGGCGCGGGCACCCCCGGGCCCGTCCCGATGGTGCGGTAGAAGCAGGTGCGCTCGCCGGTGTGGCACGCGCCGCGCCCGTGCTGGTCCACCAGCACCACCAATGCGTCCCCGTCACAGTCCATGCGCACCTCACGCACGTACTGCCGGTCGCCCGACGTCTCGCCCTTCTGCCAGTACTCCTGGCGGCTGCGGCTGTAGAACCACGACCGGCCGCTCTGCAGGGTGCGGCGCAGCGCCTCTGCGTCCATGTAGGCGACGGTGAGCACCGTGCCGTCGACGGCGTCCTGCACGATGGCCGGCACGAGGCCGTCGGCGTCTTTGCCGAAGTCCACGGCGGCGACCAGATCCGCGTCGAACGTCAGCGCCACGCCCTCGGGCGCGCCTGAGTGGTGCGACGAGGTCCCGCTTACAGAGGTCCCGCTCATAGATACAGCCCCGTCCCGCTGTCGTTGCGCGGCGACGCGATGGCGTGGATGTCGCGTTCGCGCAGAATGACGTATTCCTCGCCATGCACCTCGACCTCGAAGCGGTCCTCCGGGTTGAAGAGCACGGTGTCGCCGACCTTGACGGTACGGACGTGGGGCCCCACGGCGACGGCCTCGGCCCAGGTGAGGCGCCGGGTGATCTGCGCCGTGGCGGGGATCAGGATGCCGGCCCGCGAGCGCCGCTCCCCGTCGCTCTGCGAGATCTGGACCATGACCCGGTCGAAGAGCACCGTGATCGGCTGCTTGTCCTCGGTCTTGAGCCCCGCGCCCGGGCGTCGCACCTGTGGCTTCTCGGGCGTGACCGGCTCGTGGTCCTTCTCGTCCTTCTCGTCCTTCTCGGCCCGCTCGGCCTTCTCGGACTTGTCGCCTTTTGTGGCCTTGGCCAGGCTCGATCCGTTTTTCGTCGTCGACGTGGGCACCTAGGCACGGTACCGCACGGATGCGGTGCTCCCGGTCAGAGGGGACGGACCGTGACCCCGTGCTCGGCCATGTAGGCCTTCGCCTCGCCGATGGTGAACTCCTGGCGGTGGAAGATCGACGCCGCCAGCACCGCGTCGGCCCCGCCGTCGAGCGCCCCGTCGACGAGATCCTGCAACCGCCCCACGCCACCCGACGCGATCACCGGGATGTCGACGGCGTCGACCACGGCCCGCGTCAGCGAGAGGTCGAACCCGTCCTTGGTCCCGTCACGGTCCATCGACGTCAACAGGATCTCGCCCGCCCCGTGCCCGGCGCACTCCACCGCCCAGGCCACGGCGTCACGCCCGGTGGGCGTGCGCCCCCCGTGGGTGTACACCTCCCACCCCGCGCTCCCCTCGCGCTTCCGGGCGTCGATCGCCACGACCGCGCACTGGCCGCCGAACTCCTCCGCGATGTCGCGCACCAGTGCCGGTCGTTCGACCGCGGCGGTGTTGACACCGACCTTGTCCGCCCCGGCCCGGAGGAGGCGGCGTGCATCGTCCGCCACCCGGACCCCGCCGCCCACCGTCAAGGGGATGAACACCTGCTCCGCCGTGCGCGCGACCACCGAGACCATCGTGTCGCGACCGTCGGACGACGCCGTGATGTCGAGGAACGTCACCTCGTCGGCGCCTTCGGCGTCGTAGCGCGCCGCGAGCTCCACCGGGTCGCCCTCGTCGGTGAGATCCACGAACCGGACGCCCTTCACCACGCGGCCGCCCGTCACGTCGAGGCAGGGGATCAGTCGGATGCTGCGCATGCCGCGATCCCTTCCGCCACGCTGAACCGGCCCTCCACGAGTGCCTTGCCGACGATCGCCCCCGCCAACCGGCGCCCGCTCCGTTGCAGCTGGGCCAGCTCGACGAGGTCCTTCGTCGTGCCCACGCCGCCGGAGGCCACGAGCGGGAGCATCGTCCGCTCCAGCAAGGCGCTCAGCGCGTCGACATCGGGCCCTCCGAGTGTGCCGTCCCGCTCGACCTGGGTCACCACGACGGCGCCCAACGGCTCGTCGGACCACAGCGTGACCAGGTCGATCACCGACCACCCGGACCCGGCCAGCCAGCCCTGCGCCTGCGCCTCGGCGACCCCGGCCTCGTTCACGCGGAAGTCGAGGCCGACGGCCACGCGCCCGGGCCAGCGGCGCGCGCACCGCCCGGCCAGTCCGGGATCCTCGAGCGCCGCGGTCCCCAGCACGACGCGGGCCACGCCGGACTCGAGCAGCTCCTCGGCCGCCTCGTCGCTGCGGATCCCACCACCGGCCTGGACCTGTACCCCCGACTGCGCCGCCAGCTTCACGATCTCGCCCAGCGCGGCGCGCTCGTGCTGCACGCCCGTGCGCGCCGCGTCGAGGTCCACGACATGGATCCACCGTGCACCGCCGTCGATGTAGGTCGTCGCGAGCTCGGCCGGATCGCCATAGCGCTGCTCCCGCGCGAAGTCGCCCTGGGTCAGGCGCACCGCGGTGCCGCCACGGAGGTCGATGGCCGGGAGCAGGTCCATCAGGCCGCCGCCGCCAGGTCCACGAAGTTCGACAACAGCCGCAGGCCCGTCGACCCCGACTTCTCCGGGTGGAACTGGGCGCCCCACAACGGCCCGCGGCCGACCAGGGCCGCCACCGGCCCGCCGTAGTCACACACCGCGACGGTCTCGTCGCCGACCGGCGGGGCGAAGGAGTGCACGAAGTACACCCACGGCCGCGGGCCCAGCCCGCGCAGGGCCGTCGGCTCGGCCTCCCCCGCGCCGCCGGTCACCTCGAGCTGGTTCCACTGCATCTGGGGGTGCTTCACCCCGGGCGGCAAGGCGGCGACCTTGCCCCCGAACACCCCGAGTCCTTCGGCGCCGGGCGACTCGACCGAACCCTCGTAGAGGAGCTGGAAGCCGACGCACACACCGAAGAAGGGCACCCCGTCGTCCAGCGCGGCGCGCGCCGGACCCTCCAGCCCGCTCTCGCGCAGTGCGCGGGCACAGGCGCCGAACGCACCCACGCCCGGCAGCACCACCGCGTCCGCCGCCGCGACCTCGGCCGCTTCGGTGACGAGCCGCGCGTCGGCGCCGACGTGCTGCAGCGCCTTCTCGGCCGAGCGCAGGTTGCCGATGCCGTAGTCGAGGACGGCGATCCGCGGCGCTGCCGTCACAGGCTCCCCTTGGTGGAGGGGACGCCACCTCCCTCGATGCGCACGGCATCGCGCAGGCACCGCGCCACGCCCTTGAAGCTCGCCTCCAACATGTGGTGCGTGTTCTTCCCCTCGAGGCGGCGGACGTGCAATGTCAGGTTGGCCGCCGTCACGAAGGCGCGCCAGAACTCCTCGGCCAGTTGCGGGTCGAAAGGCGGTGAACCGAGACCGGGCGTGTCGGGCGCGAAGTCGAGTCCGTAGGCCAGGTACGGACGGCCGGACAGGTCGAGCGCCACTTCGATCAGGGCCTCGTCGAGCGGCAGCAGGATGGACGCGAAGCGGCGGACGCCCGCCTTGTCCCCCAGCGCCTCGGCCAGGCACCCTCCGAGCACGATGCCGACGTCCTCGACCGTGTGGTGCGCGTCGATCTGGAGGTCGCCCTCGGCCTTGACCGCCAGGTCGAAGGAGGCGTGCTTGCCCAGCTGTTCGATCATGTGGTCGAAGAAGGGCAGCCCGGTCGACGCTTCGGCGCGGCCCTCGCCGTCGAGGTCGAGCGCTACGGCGATGGTCGTCTCCTTCGTGGCGCGGTCGCGCCGGGCCTGGCGGGGGGCGAATGCTCCGGTTGCGGCGGTCACAGGCTCTCCTTCAGCGCGTGCAGGAAGCGCTCATTCTCCTCGGCGGTGCCGATGGTGACGCGCAAGCAGCCCTTCAGGCCCTCCCAGCTGGCGCAATTGCGGATCAGGACTGAGTGGTCGAGCAGCGCGGCCCAGACCTCGTCGGCGTCGCGCTCGCGGGGGCGGAACAGGATGAAGTTGGCGTCGGACGGCCAGCTGTCGACGGGCAGGTCGCCGAGCGCCGCCGCGACGCGGCCACGCTCCTCGCTGATGCGGGCCACCCGGGCCTCCATCTCGGCCACGTGGCGGAGGGCCAGGAGCCCTGCCGCCTGGGTCTGCGCGGAGAGGTGGTACGGCAACACCACCGCCTCACAGGCCGCCACGACCGCGGGGTCGGCGACGAGGTAGCCCAGGCGTGCCCCGGCCAGTGCCCAGGTCTTCGAGAACGTCCGCGTGACGACGAGACCGGGGTTGGTGGCGCCGCGCAGACTCAGGGCCGTCCACGGCGAGAACTGGCCGTATGCCTCGTCGACCACGACGAGGCCCGGCGCCGCCGAGGCCACCGCGCCCACGGTCCCGGGCGGCTCGGCGCGTCCCGTCGGGTTGTTGGGTGAACAGAGGAACGTGATGTCGGGGCGCTCCGCCTCGATCAGTGCCGTCGCGTCCCCCGCTTCGATCAGGAAGTCGTCGTCCCGCGACCCCTCCACCACCTCGGTGCCGGTGATGCGCGCGATGTGGGAGTGCAGCGCATAGGTCGGCTCGAACAGGAGGGCGCGTCGCCCGGGGCCGCCGAAAGCCAGCAGCACGCTCTGCAACACCTCGTTGGAGCCGTTGGCGCAGAACACCTCGGCGGGCGTGACGCCGTGCAGGTCGGCGACCGCCTGGCGCAACTCGGTGGCCGGCCGGTCGGGATAGCGGTGGAACGAGACAGCCTCGAGCGCGGCGATGAACTCCGCCCGCCACTCCTCAGGCGGCGCGAAGGGCGATTCGTTCGTGTTCAGCCGCACCTCGGCCTCCACCTGGGGTGAGTGATAGCCGTCGGCCAGTTGCAGGTCGGGCCGCAGCGGCGGCACCGCACTCACGACGCGTCCGTCCCGTCGCGTTCGAGCGCGTCGAGGCGGCGGCGCACCGACTCGGCGTGCGCCGGGAGCCCCTCCGACTCCGCCAGGACGATGACCTTGGGGCCGAAGGCCCGCAGGGCGTCGGGGGACACGCGCACGGCGTGCACGTGCTTGCGGAAGTCGTCGGCCCGGAGCGCGGACGCGAAACGCGCCGTTCGGTTGGTCGGCAGGACGTGGTTCGGCCCGGCGATGTAGTCACCCATGCTGGCGGGCGACCAGTCACCGACGAAGACGGCGCCTGCACTCTGCACCTGGTCCAACAGCTCGGCGGCATCGGGCTCGGGCACCATCAGCTGGAGGTGCTCCGGTGCCACGGTGTTCGCCACTGCGAGCGCCTCCGTCGGGCCGTCGACGAGGCACGCGATCCCGGCGGTGGCGAGCGTCGCCTCGAGGTCGCTGCGCCGCGGGGAGGCGGCGACGATTTGGTCGACCTCGGCGGACACCGCGTCGAGCAGTTCGGCGTCCCAGGTCACCAACCAGGCCAGCCCGTCGGGTCCGTGCTCGGCTTGGACGACGAGGTCGATCGCGGCGAATTCCGGGGTGGCGCCGGGACCCGCCACGACGACGATCTCGGACGGACCTGCGAACGCGGACGCCACGCCCACGACGCCGGACACCTGGCGCTTGGCCTCCGCCACGTAGGCATTGCCGGGCCCGGCCACGACGTCGACCGCCGGCACGCTCTCCGTGCCGTAGGCCAGCGCGCCGATCGCCTGCGCGCCGCCGATGCGGTACACCTCCTCCACGCCCGCCACGCCGGCGGCACAGAGCGTGGCGTCGTCGACCTTGCCGTCGGCCGCTGGGGGTACGCAGAGCGCGATCGTGCCCACGCCGGCGACGCGGGCCGGTGCGGCGCACATCAGGACCGTCGACGGATAGCGCGCCCGACCGCCGGGGGCGTAGATGCCCGCCCGCCCCACCGGCCGGGTCAGGTTGCTGACGGTGATGCCGTCGT
>DATAYX010000067.1:0-2129 GCA_036272355.1 Acidimicrobiales bacterium | reverse complement strand
TACCTGTTCGGGCGTCGGATCCGGGTACACGAGCCGCTGCGACGCCTCGAGGGAATGGAGAACCCGCAACGAGGCGAACCGGGCCTTCTCCTCCTCGCTGAGCGCGTCGTAGGCGGCGTAGGTGCTCGCGAACTCGGTCTCTCCGCCTGCATCCGCCACCGCCTTGGCGCTGAGCAACGTCGCCTTCTGCGGTGGTTCACCGTGGAGCGGTGTGCAGCCGTCGATGTGCCAATGGAAGGTGCCCTTGAGATATTCCGCCGATGAGTTCTTGGCGGCTTCTCGAGTGACCCAGTAGATGCCCGGTACGGGATGGTGGCCCTCCGAGTAGTCCAACTCGCCGATGCGTCGACAGAACGCGATCTGCGCCTCGGGGTCGAGATTGAGATCGCGGAACACGAGGACGCCGCTTGCCTCGAGGGCGTCCAGCAACGTGGCGACGATGGCGTCGTCCGCGACCAGGTCTTCGGGATCGACCCCGGCGACCTCGGCGCCGAGGGTCTTCGAAGTCGGCGTGATGGCGACGGCGGTCATGGTCCCGGCCGGATCTCACGCCAGGACTCGTCGGGCCCGAGCACGGCGTCGTAGGGGTCAGGGATGAAGACCGGCTCCGGACCCATGACGCTGCCCGGAGGACGTTGGCCCTTCTCGTAGGCGGCGAGCGCGTCGAGCAGGAGGAGGCGGGCATTGGCGACGGCGCCGTCGCTCGCCGAGAGATTGTCCTTCGAGCGGTCGACGAGCGGGCCCATGCTCACCTGCACCACTGAGTCCTCGTCTACCACGCTGCGACTGAAACCGGAGTGGTGGCCGGCGTCCATCAAAGCACGGTCCTGGCCCCAGCGGTTCGAGCGATCGCCGCTGACCGTCGAGAAGTTCCTCGGGTCGGGATCGAAGTCCTCCCGCACCGCGCCGAAATCCTTCTGGGAGACCGGAGCCGTCCCGTAGCTGCCGAAGAACAGGAGGTGGTTCGTGTCGTCGACCGGCGCGAAGGCGAAGACGTGATACCGGTCGACAAAGCCGGTGGCCGCCACGATGACGAGCGGAAAGAAGAAGTTGGTCACCCTGGCGTAGGTCTTGCCGTCGTCCTGCCTGCGCAGTGACGCAGCCTGCATCCCGAAGGAGGCGTCCCCCACCTCGTA
Organism: Acidimicrobiales bacterium; assembly: GCA_036272355.1. Lineage (GTDB taxonomy): Bacteria > Actinomycetota > Acidimicrobiia > Acidimicrobiales > RAAP-2 > Bog-473. The sequence goes on along the minus strand of DATAYX010000067.1, from coordinate 993 downwards.
CGTGGGGATCTTGGTGAAGGCGACGGTCGCCTTGCCCTCGTCCATTGCATCGCCCTGTTCGGTGATGACGTTGCGAGTCCAGCTCTGGTGCAAGATCCCGGCGTGCACGGAATCCAGGCCGCCTTCGAGCGCCTGCAGCCAGTTCACCGGGAGGTTGGAGAAGGTCACCGCCGTCTTGTTGCCGTGGTCGGCGGTGAAGGGCAGGTCCGGGAACGGAGGGGGTTCGGGGCTGCCCAGCCACACCCATGCGATGTTCCCCGCCTCGTGCACCGGGAAATGGGTCACCTGGATGCTGGCGCAGAAACGGTCGTGCCGGGCGACTTGCGTCGGCGCTTCCACCACCGCGCCGGACACATCGGTCTTCCAGCCGTGGTAGATGCAGCGAAGACCGTTCCCCTCGACGCGCGCCAGGAGCAACGACGCCTGACGATGCGGGCACGCCTCGGCCAAGAAGCCGACGCGACCGTCCGGAGCACGCCAGGAGACGAAGTTCTCGCCCAACAGGCGGACCGCGGTCGGTGCCTCGCCCGCTACGAGGTTGTCCGAGAGGGCGAAGGGGATCCAGCTGTTCTCGCGGATGAGTTTCCCGAGCGGGGCGTCACCCTCGACCCGGGCGATCAGCTCGTTCTCCTCCCGGGTCACCACGCTTTGCTCCCCGGGTCCCCGCACGGAGCGGCCCACGGCGGCGTCGATCCTTGTGGCGAGCCCACGGCAGGACAGAGTATTTCGTCAAGTGACGAAATACAACCGCCTGGGCCCGGCTCGGTGGTCACGGGGCGGCCGGCTGGGGCGACGGGGGTGTTCCGCCGGGGAGGCGCTCGCCCTCGATCTCCCGGATGCATCCTTCGACGAGCTCGACGACCTGGGCGTGTCCGATGTCGAGGTCGAAGGCGTCCTCGGTCGTGACGAAGCGGGAGACGGCGCTGAGAAGGAGGACGATCGCTTCGGGGGAGCGCGACGAGGCCCTGCCTCCGGACGCTTCGATCGCCTTTG
>DATAYX010000066.1:0-4278 GCA_036272355.1 Acidimicrobiales bacterium | reverse complement strand
CCGACACCCCTGCCACTCCACCGCGGGAGCTGCCCGACCACCACATGAGATCCCATCCGCTCTGCTTCCGACTCCTCTTGGCTGCCGCGACCGCAGTCCTGGGCGTCTGCGCGCTCCCGTCGATCACGGGCCTCGCGGTGGACGTTGCTGCCGCGGACACCCCGCTGCCCGCGGGGTGGGAGCTGTGCATCCTGCAGGGGGTCGGAGCGCCCGCCACCCAGGCGAATGTCGCCGACCTCGACGAGTGGCAGCTGGCCGAAGGCGGCTCGACCAACAACACGGCCGCCTACAACCCCTTCAACACGGGACGGACGACCGACGTCAACAACACGCCGCTTCCGACGGCTCCGTCGAGCGGCTTTCCCGCGTTCACCGACTGGATCTCGGGATGTGCCGCCACGGTGGCGACCATCGTGCAGCCCAACATGACCCCGGTGGCCGCCGCTCTGCTCGCAGGCAACGTCTCGCCGCCGCCGGCCTTCCTCGCCATCGTGGACCAGAGCCAATGGTGCGCGCCCTCCGCGGACGGCACACCGTGCTACGCCAACCTGATCGGCGCGGCAACCGGGGACCTGGCCAAGGCGGTCCTCAGTGCGTCCTCCGCCCTCGACGTCTTCGGCAACGTGCGAACGGACCTGCACTCCTACCAGCTCGCGGTCGCTGCCGTGACCGCGGCGCAGCAGTCCGTGCTGACCACCGCCCAGCAGCTGTCGGCGGCCCAGTCAATCCTCTCGACGGCACGCAACCGCGCGGCCGGGGCGCAGTCGGCGCTCCGGCGCTTCGCCGTCGACGAGTACGTGAGCAGCGGCCTCTACCAGAGCAGCCCCCTCGTGAGCGGCACGCACAACGGCGCCTTCGGGGTCCCGAACCAGAACGGCGTCGTCGCCCAGCAGTACGCCACCGTCGTCGCGTCGGACCTGCTGGCGCAGACCCAAACGGCGCGGTCCGCCGTGAACGTTGCGCTCGCGCAGCGAAACGGTGTCCAGAAGACGCTGCAACAGTTCGAGCTGACCTTGACGTCGGACAACGCCGCGCAGAACCGTTCGCTCGTCCGTCTGGTGGCGGACGTCGAGACCCTCCAGAAGGCGGGTGCGTGCACCACCGCCGTGATCACGGCGCCGACGCCCGCCGCCACGCCGGTGGCGCAGACACCACCCGCGCCGCCTAGCGCGGGTGCTCCGGCCACACCGAGCACCACGACGACCACGGTCGCTCCGACGACCACGACGACGGCCCCGACCACGACGACGACGACCGCGCTGGGCGGCATCGGCCTGGTCAATCCGCCTGGGACCACGACGACGGTGCCCGAGAGCACGACCACGGCGCCCACGACCACGACGACGACGACCGTGCCGCCGGGGTCCGGCTCGGGGAGCAGCACCGCTCCTGTGCCGACGGCGAACCCGGGCGGGTTGCAGGTCCTCCAGGGTTGCGTGACCGCGCTCGCGCCGAGCGCCAACGCATAACGCGACCGGCATCGCACGGAATCCGGCGCTGCCACGGCGCGGGCGCAGTCATGCTGACCGCGGGATCGCACCACGGGTCCCACCTAGTTTCTGCCGGGTAACCAGCGACAACCTGGTCGAAGGCGCGGCGCTTCGCACCGTGAGTACGAAGCGTCACCGCAATTGGGTGTGCGGCGCTGCCGGCATGCCACACTGTGGGTTCTTTCAGCCCGACGTCGATGGGAGCCGTCGCATTCGTGTTGGTTTTCACCTTCCCCGGACAAGGTTCACAGCGCGCCGGCATGGGGGAACCGTGGGTCGACCACCCGTCCTGGGAGGTGGTCGAAGAGGCCTCGGCCGCCGCTGATCGTGACCTGTCCCGGCTGTTGCTCACCGCACCGATCGAGGAGCTGACCCAGACCGAGCACGCGCAGCTGGCGACGACGGTGCTCAGTCTCGTGGTGCTGGACGCCGTCGAGCGCATCGGCCTCACGCCGGCGGCCTGCGCCGGCCACAGCCTCGGCGAGTACACGGCGCTGGTGGCGAGCGGCGCCCTCGGTTTCGAGGACGGCATCCGCCTGGTGGTGGCGCGCGGCGACGCCATGGCCCGGGCGGGTGAGGAGGCCCCGGGCACGATGGCCGCCCTCCTCGGCATCTCGGACGACGACGCCGAGGCCGCCTGCACGCGCGCGGAAGGCGACGTGTGGGTGGCGAACTACAACGCGCCCGGCCAGATCGTCATCGCGGGCACGGTCGAGGCGGTCGCGCGCGCCGGCGAGCTGGCCAAGGGTCTCGGCGCCAAGCGCGTCGTGCCGATCGCGGTGTCCGGCGCATTCCACACGCCTCTCATGCAGGGGGCGCGGGCGGACCTGCGCAAGGCCCTGGCCGAAGTGACCTTCCTCACGCCCGAAGTACGCGTCGTCGCCAACGTCGACGCGCACGTGCACGACGACCCGGCCGAATGGCCCGGCCTCCTCTCCGCGCAACTCTGCTCCCCCGTGCGGTGGCGCCAGACGCTCGAGACCTTCGCCGGACTGGGGCTCACGTCGCTCGTCGAGCTCGGTCCGGGCGGCGTTCTCAGCGGACTGGCGAAGCGCAGCCTGCCCGAGATCCAGTCGTTGGCCGTCTCCAAGCCCGAGGACCTCGACACACTGCTGGACCGGATCAGTGCGGCCGGGACCTGGCGCGCCGAGCCCGCGCTCCACCAGGGCGAGCATCTCTACATGTCGGACCGCGTGGTTGTGAGTCCCTCGAGCGGCATCTTCTCGCCCGAGACCTCGCTCCAGGCTCCGGGCACCGGCCTGCTGCCCGGCACGGCCGGGAACCCCGCCGATCCGTCGTCCGCCGTCGAGGTCGGCGACCTCGTCGGGCGCGTCGGCGTCTCCGATGTCCGCACGCCCTTCGCGGGGCAGGTCATCGGCTGGCTCGCCGCGGAGGGTGAGCGCGTCCAGGAAGGCCAGCCGCTGGTCTGGCTCCGCGTGCCCGAAGGGACCTGATGGCGGTCGTCCTCGTGACAGGCGGGACCCGCGGCATCGGCTCGGCCTGTGTCGAATGGTTCCTGGCCGACGGCCACCAGGTCGCGACTACGTACCGGTCGGACACCGCCCCGGCTCCGCCCGAGGGATCCGACGCAGATCGCTTCTTCGCGGTCCGGTGCGACGTCCGCAACGGCGAAGAGGTGGAAGCGGCATTCTCGGCGATCGAGGAGCACTGGGGACCCGTAGAGGTGCTCGTCGCCAACGCGGGCATCACCGTGGACTCGCTCATGCTGCGGATGAGCGAGCAAGCCTTCCTCGACGTCATCGACGCCAACCTGACGGGCTCGTTCCGCGTCGCCAAGCGGGCCGTGGCGAAGATGCTGCGCCTGCACGCGGGCCGCATCATCTTCGTGTCCTCGGTGGGGGCCTTCGTCGGGCTGCCCGGCCAAGCGAATTACGCCGCGTCCAAGGCAGGGCTCGTCGGCCTCGCCCGAGCCGTCGCCCGGGAGGTGGGGAGCCGGCAGATCACCGTCAACGTCGTCGCACCCGGGCTCATCGACACCGACATGACCGCGAGCCTGGGCGCGGAGCGGGTGGAGCTGATGACGTCGCAGGTACCACTCGGGCGGGCGGGCCACGTCCAGGATGTCGCCAACGTGGTGGGATTTCTCGCCTCCGATGCCGCTGCCTACGTGACCGGTGCCGTCGTCCCGGTCGACGGCGGGCTGGGCATGGGGCTGTAGCGTTCAGGCAACCAAGACAGAAGGAGCGAATTGTGGACAGCGACGCAGCGTTCGAGAAGTTTCGCGAGTGCGCCGTGGAAGTACTGCAGGTGCCGGCCGACAAGGTCACCAAGGAGGCCAAGTTCGCCGACGACCTCGATGCCGACAGCCTCGACCTGGTCGAGCTGGTGATGGCGCTCGAGGAGGCCTTCGACATCACCGTCGAGGAGACCGAGCTCGAGGACATCACGACGATCGGGCAGGCCTTCGACCTGATCTCCTCCAAGCTCTGATGCAACTCGGGATCGGTGCCCAGGGACCGGTCCAGGGACGGCGGGTCGCCGTCACGGGGCTCGGTGCGATCACCTGTTGCGGCGTCGGTGTCGACGCGCTGTGGGACGGCCTGCTCTCGCCGTCGGTCGTGGGCGGCGAGGTGCGCGGCTTCGACCCGGGTGACTGGTTCGGACCCAAAGAAGTGCGGCAGCTCGACCGCTTCGCACAGTTCTCCATCGCCGCCTCCGACATGGCGGTGCAAGCGGCCGGAGAGCTCGACATCGACCCGGCCAAGGCGGGCGTGATCTTCGCCACCGGCGTGGGTGGCCTCCAGACGCTGGCGGACCAGGTCAACGT
>DATAYX010000065.1:0-2565 GCA_036272355.1 Acidimicrobiales bacterium | reverse complement strand
TCGGCGTCGATCACGAGCGGCACGGGTGCGTTGGCCACGACGGCGCGGATCTCCTCGGCGACCGCTTCGCCGGTGCCGAGGCCCGGGCCGACCACGATGGCCTTGCACTTGGACGCCGCCTCCAAGAACGCGCCGGACCAGCCCTCCGCCGGCAGGCGCATCCGCACGGCCTCGGTCGGCCACGCCGCCGAGGGATCCCCCGGCGACCCGAGGCGGATCATGCCCGAGCCCGCCGCCATGGCCCCGCGCGTGCACAGGACGGCGGCACCCTCCATGCCGGCCGAGCCCGCCGCCACGCCCACTGCGTTCGTCCACTTGTTGACGCCCCGCCCACGCGTCCCCAACAGCGTCACGACGTCGGCGTCTTCGATGAGCGAAGCCTGCGGCACCGGGAACCCGATCCCGATGTCCGCCACCTCGACGCTGCCGCTCTGGGCCGGCCCGGCGCCCTGCAGCAGCCCGGGCTTGAGCGCGGCGAACGTCACGGTGCGGTCCGCCCGGACGGCACCGCCCGAAGCTTCTCCCGTGTCGGCATCGACGCCCGAGGGGATATCGATGGCCAGGACGGCCGCCCGCGGAGGTACCGCAGGTGCGTCATACGAGCCGCGGAAGCCCGTGCCGTACGCGCCGTCGATCACGAGGTCGCACGCCGGAAGCGCCGCGCCCACTGCGATCGCCTCGGCCTCGAGCACCGTCACGCGGGCCCCGCGCCGCTCCAGGAGACCGGCCGCGACCCGACCGTCGGCGCCGTTGCTGCCCTTGCCCGCGACAACGACCACCCGGCGCCCGTAAGCGCCCCCGAGCGTCCGCAGCGCGGCGAGGCCGACGGCCGTGCCGGCGCGCCGGACCAGGGTCTCGTGCGAGACCTCCGCCAGCGCGGCCGCGTCGGCAGCCCGCATTTCGTCGCGGGTCAGGACGGCGCGCATGCACCAGACCCCGCGACGGCGGCGGAAGCAGCCGCCGGGGCCGGGGAAGCCCCGCCGGGCACCGGGGCGGCTTGCTCCGCCACGACAAAAGCGATGGCCACGTCGTCCGTGTGCGTCAACGACAAATGGAAACGAGCCGCCCCGTGCGCACCGGCCAACTCGGCCGCGGTGCCGGTCAGGACCACATAGGGCGCGTTGCGGGTGGCGTCTTTGCCTCCGGTCCGCCGCACCTCGACGTCCGTCAGAGCGAAGGCGCCGATGCCGGTGCCGAGCGCCTTCATCACGGCCTCCTTGGCGGCGAACCGCGCGGCAAGGCTCTGGGCCCGGTCCGTCGAGCTGCCCGCGTCGGACTGCTCGCTCTCGGTGAAGCAGCGCGCCGCGAACCGCGGCCGCCGTTCCAAGAGGCGGCGGAACCGCTCCACGCTGACGGCGTCGACGCCGACCCCGACGATCCCCACACCGCCGACGTTCGTGCTCACTCGACCGTCACCGTCTTGGCCAGGTTCCGGGGCCGGTCCGGGTCGTGGCCGTGCAATCGTGCCAAGCGGTAGGCCAGCTGCTGCATCGGCACCACGCCCACGACCGGGGACAGCAGTGGCTCCGTCGGCGGGACCCACAACACGTGGTCGGCCGCCGCGGCCGACTCCTCGTCGCCGTCGTCGGCCACCAGCACCACGGTCGCGCCGCGGCTGCGCACCTCGGCCACGTTGGAAAGCAGCTTCTCCCACAGCGGGTTACGCGTCGCGATCGCGACGACCACGGTCCCGGGCTCGATCAGCGCAATCGGCCCGTGCTTGAGCTCCCCCGCCGGGTAGCCCTCTGCCCGCAGATAGGCCAGCTCCTTGAGCTTCAAGGCGCCCTCGAGTGCGACGGGGAAGCCGATATGGCGCCCGAGGAAGAAGAAGTCGCGCGCGTCGGTCAGCTTGGCCGCGACGTCGTCGACGTCGCCCGCCCGCTCCAATGCCCCGGTCACCTGCGCCGGCCAGTCCTCCATGGCATTGAAGATCTCGTTGATGCGATCCCTCGACAGGGTCCCGAAGACCTGTGCCAGGTACAGGCCGAGCACCTCCAGCGCCACGATCTGCGCCATGTGGCACTTGGTCGAGGCCACGCCGATCTCGTAGCCGACCGCCCGGGTGTAGAGCACCCCGTCCGCGGCCCGGGCCATGGACGAGTCGACCACGTTCGAGACCACGAGGACCTTGGCGCCGAGACGAGCCGCCTCCCTCACTGCCTCGGAGGTGTCGAGCGTCTCGCCGGACTGCGAGACCCCGACACACAAGGTCCGCTCGTTCAACACGGGGTCGCGGTAGCGGAACTCGCTGGCGATGTCGACCTCGACGGGGAGCTTGACCCAGTGCTCGATCGCATACTTCGCCACCAGCGCCGCGTGGTAGCTCGAGCCGCACCCCACGATGAAGATCTTGTCGATGTCGCGCAGCTCGTCGGCGCTCAGGCGCATCTCGTCGAGGATCAGCTCGCCACCCGGGCCGCGGCGGTCCAGCAACGTGTCCGCGACCGCCTCGGGCTGCTGGTGCATCTCCTTGGACATGAAGTCCTCGAAGCCGTCCTTTTGCGCGGCCTCGAGGTCCCAGGTGATGGTGCGTTCCTCGGGCTCGACCGGCTCGCCCGCCAACGT
>DATAYX010000064.1:0-11279 GCA_036272355.1 Acidimicrobiales bacterium | reverse complement strand
GCCCTGGCCGTGGGCGAACGGGCCCAGGTCTCGTGCAACCTGGTCGAGCCCGACGCCTTCGGGCCGGCCCAGCTCTACGACGCCGTGGCCGCCCGGGCCGCCGAGGTGGGCGGCGCCGTCGAGGGCGCCGAGCTCGTCGGCCTGCTGCCCGAGGTCGTGCTGGCCGCCGTGCCCCCGGCGCGCCGGCCCGAACTGGGCCTCAGCGCCGGGGCGACGGTCGAGTCCCGGCTGGCCTAGGAGGCGCTGGCGATGTCGCGCCGGGCCAGGGCCCGCGCACGACGCAAGCGGCGCCGCTCGCGCTCGCTCATCCCGCCCCAGATGCCGAACTTCTCGCCGTTCGCCAGGGCATATTCGAGGCAGTCCTCGCGGACAACGCAGCCCCGACAGACTTCCTTCGCCTCGCGGGTCGACGCGCCCCGTTCGGGAAAGAACAGGTCCGGGTCGACGCCCATGCAGTTTGCTTGCAGCTGCCAGCTGCGTTCCTGGCGACCGTAGAGCGTGGTGATGATGTCCATCGACACTGTGGTTCGCCCCCCTTCATTCGCCTGAGGTAGCACCGTTGTAGTTACAGCGATGTAAGCAACATCTTTGACTGCCCCGGTGCGGCGGCGCAAGGCCCTAATTCGTCTAGTGGGCAAAAAACGTGAGTTACCCCTGCTCGAACGGGTGTGGATAACGGCGCGGAACTTCGTATTCAGCCTGGACTGAGGCGTATTGGTGCGTCCAGCGGTCGTTCGACGCGGTCATGCCGCGACTTCTCCCAGGCACGGGCCCCGACGAAGGGGGAACGGGCGTGACACCCCGGGGCGGGGTCCGGCGGGGCGGCGCGGCCGCTGCCCGGAAGGCGGACGGGCGGACGCTCAGCCGGCGGGGCGTAGGACGCGGCGGTGCTGGAGGAAGTCGACCAGCACGTAGCCGCCCAGCGCGTCGGGTGTCGTGTAGAAGGTGCGGCCGCCGTTCACCCGCGCGATCTGCTCGACGAAGGGGTAGTGCGTGCGCTGGAGGTCGAGGGCGAACGTGTTGATCACGATGCCCGCCCGGGTGCAGCGGATGACCTCGGCCATGGTGCGGCGCAGCGTCTCGGGGATCGGCGGGTAGTTGAACCAGACCTCGCCGGCGTCGTCGATGTGCGCCGTCGGCTCGCCGTCGGTCACCACGATGATCTGCTTCGTCCCGTGCTGGTGCGCCAGCATGCGCCGCGACAGCGACAACGCGTGCTGGAGGTTGGTGCCGTAGACGTAGTCCCACATCGCCGTGGGGATCTCCTCGGGCTTTATCTCGCGGGCGACCTCCGAGAAGCCGACGATGCCGAGGAAGTCCCGCGGGAACTTGCTCGAGATCAGGGTCTGCAACGCCATCGCCATGCGCTTGGCGGGCACGAAGTTGTCGCGCATCGGCATCGACATTGACAGGTCGAGGCACAGGACCGTGGCGGAGCGGGAGAGCGCTTCGACCTCGACGACCTCGAAGTCCTCGGGCTTGAGCCGCACGGGGACGCCCGAGCCGGTGCGGCGCACGGCGTTGTGCACCGTCGTGGACAGGTGGAGGTTGAGGGGGTCGCCGTACTCGTAGGCCTTGGTCGTCTCCTCGCGGTCGTGGCCGGCCCCGGTCAGCACGGTGGAGTGGTCGCCGATGCGGTCCTTGTTGATCTGGCCGAACAGGTCGGCGAGCGCCTTCTGGCCGAGTCGGCGGACGCCCCTCGGGGTCAGCTCGATCTGGCCGCCGTGCTGTTCGATGAGGCCGGCGTCGGCGAGCGACTTGGTGAGGTTGGCGAGCTTGTCGAGGGCGCGGGCGGCGTCCTCTCCCATGTGCTGCTTGACCTGATCGAGGTCGATCTCGCCGAGGGCGGCCGGGGTCGACGCGGACTGGAGCACCTCCTCCATCCGGTCGAGTTGGCCGAGCTGTGTCGCGAGGTCGGTGGCCCGGTCCATCGACATGGGGCCGTCGCCCTGGAACTCGTAGGAGCGCTGCCAGCCGGCCTCGGGGAAGGCTCGCTGGAGGTTCTGGGCGAGGCGGTCCACCTGCCAGCGCAGGTCCATGTCCTCGAGCACGGCCTCCATGAGCTGACGCAGCTGGGCCTGCTGCTCGGGGCTGAGGCTGTTCCACACGGCCTGGGCGGCGGCCATGCGCTCGGCCAGCTGCTCGAGGAGCTCGTCGAGCGTCTGGGGGTTGCCCGGGAACATGTCGCCGAACTTCTCCATGAAGGCCTCGAAGCTCGGGTCGATCTCATCGCCAGCGTCTCTCTGTTCGAGCATGCGGTTGAGCGCGTCGTAGGCGTCGCGCATACGCGCCATCTGCTCGGCGTCCATGTTGGAGAGCGCATCGGAGGCCCCCTCGAAGAACGTGTCGGCCATCTCCTTGCGGAGCTCTTCGACGAGCTCTTCGAACTTCTCGCGCGCCTCGCTCGAGACGAACTCGTAGTGCTGCATCGACTGGATGCGGCCGGCGGGGTCGTCGGGCTGGAGGTCGAGCGCCATGCGCCGCTCGGTGGCGACGTCGTCGGTGACCTGCTGGCGCCGTTCGTCCTCGGAGGACGCCGCCTCGTCGACGAGCTCGTCGATGGCGGCCCGCTCGTCCTGCTCGATCTCGTCGAGTCGTTGGTTCAGCTCGGCCATGCGGCCGTCGGGGTCGCCCTCGGCGAGCATCTCCTGGCGGCGCCGGCGGAGTTGGTCGAGGAGGTCGCGCAGTCCCTGGACCTCGTCGCCGTCGGCGGTCCGGAAGCCGCTGCGGAGAAGTCTTCTGAGCGCGTCGTCGAGGTCACCGCCCGCGAGCAGGTCGTCGGTCAGGCCCGCGAGGAGGTCGTCGGGATCGAGGTCGGCGAATTCCTGGGTGCCGTCCCATTCCGAGTAGTCGTAGTGGGCGCCGGTCATGGTGTGTGGTGGCCTCGCCCCGTTACTTGCGGCCGCGGTAGAGGGCGCGGGCGCCCGAGGCGTCCTTGTTCAACCGCTTGGTCAGGTGCAGACCTTCGAGGAGGAACTCCAGGGCGCTCGCCATGAGCGCCGGCGACTCCGACTCGGCCGCTTCGGGGCCGGCCAGCTTGCGGGTGGGCGGCTCGAGCTCGGGCATGTCGGCAAGCACGGAGAGGTAGGCCGCGCTCGGCATGTCGTCGCCTACGTGCACGACGACCTGGTCGTGGAAGGCGCCGACGATGGACTGCGGGTCATCGAGGGTGACGCGCCGCCGGAAGACCGACAGCGTGGCGGCGGCGACCAACTGGGCCACCACCTCGTCCTCGTGGCCCTCCTCCATTGCCTCGACCTCGATCTTCCCCTGGGTCGACGGGACGAGCGCCGAGAGGTCGCTCACTCTCGGGACGGCCACGGGCTCGCCGGTCCTGAGGGCCCGACGGACGGAGGAGGCGACGAGCGTCTCGTAGTTGGCGATGGAGAGCCGCACCGACACGCCGCTGCGCTGGTTGAGGTGGGTGCTGCGGCGGGCGAGCTGGCTGACCTCCGAGACGATCTCCTTCATGAAGGGCGGCACGGAGACGGGGACGCCGGTCTGTGGCAGGTCCGCCTCGGCCTCCATGATCTTGACCTCGGTCATGGTCTCGAAGGGGTAGTGGGTGCGGATCTGCGCACCGAAACGGTCCTTCAGCGGGGTGATGATGCGGCCGCGGTTCGTGTAGTCCTCGGGGTTGGCCGTGGCGACGAGCATGACGTCGAGCGGCAGGCGGATGCGGTGCCCCCGGATCTGGACGTCGCGCTCTTCGAGGATGTTGAGCAGACCGACCTGGATCCGCTCGGAGAGGTCGGGCAGTTCGTTGATGGCGAAGATGCCACGGTTGACGCGCGGGATGAGGCCGTAGTGCAGCGCGAGCTCGTCGCTGAGGTAGCGGCCCTCGGCGATCTTGATCGGGTCGACCTCGCCGATGAGGTCGGCGATGGAGGTGTCGGGCGTCGCGAGCTTCTCGCCGTAACGCTGCGAGCGGTGGACCCAGGTGACCGGCGTGGCCTCGCCGAGCTCCTCGACGCGGTCGAGTGCGAAGCGCGACACGGGGTGGTAGGGGTCGTCATTGATCTCGGAGCCCTCGATGATGGGCATCCACTCATCGAGGAGCCCGACCATGGAGCGGATGACGCGCGTCTTGGCCTGACCGCGCTCGCCCAGGAGGATGATGTCGTGCCCGGCCAGGATGGCGTTCTCGAGCTGGGGCACCACCGTCTCCTCGAAGCCGAGGACGCCGGGGACGAGCGAGGTGCCGTTCGCGATCGCCTTCTGGGTGTTGCGGCGCATCTCGTCGGCCACCGACACGGACTCCCAGCCCGAGGCGCGGAGATCGGCCAACGCGGTCGGGAGGTCACTCGGCGGCTTCATGCCGCCCGGGGGCGGCGTCGCGGAAGGATCGAAAGAGGAAGGCCCAGGCATGGACGAAGCCTAAACCCCGGATCGGTTTCGCGGAGCGCCGGCGGGCGGGTTCGGTGGTACTCGGAGTGACACCACGCCGGTAGCGGGCGCGCTATGCGGCCTCGACCTCCAGCCGGCGGAGCAGATCGCGCACCCGCATTTCGATCTCGTCCCGGATGAGCCGCACATCGTCGAGGGATCTGTCCGCGGGATCGGCGACGGCCCAGTCCTCATAGCGTTTGCCCGGGATGACGGGGCACGCGTCGCCACAGCCCATGGTCACGACGATGTCGACGGCGCCGAGCACCTCGTAGGTCCAGGGCTTGGGCGATTCGCTGGAGATGTCGACGCCGACCTCGGCCATCGCGGCGACCGCGACCTTGTTGATCGCGGACTTGGGCTCGGAGCCGCCGGAGAAGCCCGTGACCCTGTCCCCGCCGAGGTGCCGGAGCCAGCCGAGGGCCATCTGGGAGCGGCCGGCGTTGTGCACGCACAAGAAGAGGACCGCCGGCGTCGTCGGCGTCGCGGCGACCGTGTCGTCGGCGCCGGTCACCGCTGGCCCGGCGCAGTCGGACGGGTGCCTGCGTAGCGCTCGGTCTCGGGGTCGTGCTCACCCCGCAGATGCGGGACGAGGATGTCGGCCGCCTCGTCGGGCGTCACGCCGGGGTAGAGGGTCCGGATCAGCGCGTAAGCAACGACGCCACCGACCACCTGCGCGGCGATGAACGACGGCGCCGAGGACGGGGCGATCCCGGCGAACGTATTGGAGAACATGCGGCCGACCGTGATGGCGGGGTTGGCGAAACTGGTCGAGCTGGTGAAGAAGTACGCCGCGCCGATGTAGGCGCCGACCGCGGCCGGCGCCGACCTCGATCGACCCGAACGGGCCAGAGCGAAGATCACGAGCAGCAGGCCCAGCGTGGCGATCACTTCGGAGAGGAAATGCGCGGCCGAGCCCCGGTGCTTGGTCGAGAGCTCGAACGCGGCCTTGGAGAACATCAGGTTGGCCAGAACGGCGCCCCCGATACAACCCACGGTCTGCACGGGAAGGTACGCCGCAGCGTCCCTCCACGAGAGTCCGCCGAAGCCGGCGTCGACGAAGGACACGACCGGGTTGAAGTGGCCGCCCGAGACGGGGCCGAACATCAAGATGATGGCGTAGAGGCCGGCGCCGGTCGCGGCCGCGTTCTCGAAGAGCTGGAGGCCGGTGTTGCCGGGCGAGAGCTGCTGCGCGGCGATGCCCGAGCCGATGACGAGCGCGGCCAGGAAGGCGCTGCCGACGAACTCGGCGAGCAGCCGCCGCCAAAGGACGACGTCGTTCATCGCTCGTGCCGCGTCCTGCGCCCTGTGTCCTGAGTCCCGGCCGCCGTCAACGCTGCTCAGCAGCAATTGCCGGCGGCGACGGCCCCGGTGGCGGCCCCGGCCTGGCTGTCGCCGTCCGCGCCGCATGTGCCCTCGCCGGCGATTCCGGTTTGGACCGGCGAATCGGCCAGAACGGTGTAGATCTCCCAGGGCGTCGCGTCGGGGTCCTCGACCCAGACCTTGTCCTGTACCGCGTAGCAACAGGTCGTCTCCTGCTGATCGAGCGTTGCGAGACCCTCTGCGGCGAGCCGGTCGCTGGCCAGCGCCACCTGCGCGGGCTGCTCGACCTCCACGCCAAGGTGGTTCAGCGCGCCCGAGACCCCGCTGCCCCTGGCTTCGGCGTGCTCGATCAGGACCAGCTTCAACGGCGGATCCGCGATGGCGAAGTTGGCATAACCCGGGTGCACCTTCGCGGGCGCGCTCCCGAAGAGCTTCGAGTAGAAGGCGACGGCCGCATCGAGATCCGACACGTTGAGGGCGAGCTGCACGCGGGACATGGGGAACTCCGATTAGATTGATTGCTATCGATGTGTGAGTGTGGCAGACATATCGACTGCTGTCAATGGGTCGAGCCGAAGGAGGCGCCATGGCGAGCCGGACCGTGAACACGACGCGCACGGGGACGCGGGCGCCGGTCGCTAAGGCCGTGTGCTGCGTTCCCATCACCGAGCGGTCGCTGGGCGAGCACGACGCCGTAGAGCTGGCGGGTGTGTTCGGAGCGCTGGGTGATCCCGTCCGGCTCCGGTTGCTCTCGATCGTGGCGGCCGAGGGAGAGGTCTGCAGCTGCAACCTCGAGGGCCCGCTCGGCAAGAGCCAGCCCACCGTGTCGCACCACACGCGCGTCCTGGCCGAGGCGGGCCTGATCACGGGCGTGAAGCGCGGGCGTTGGATGTGGTGGCATCTCGTGCCCGAACAAGTCGAGCGGCTGCGGAGCGTGTTGGGAGCCTGATCCGGCTCGACGCCGGCCCGGCGCACAAACCGCCGAACGCCCTCGGGCGGCGTCGAGCAGATCTCCCGGCTGAGCCCGGGCTCACCGATGCCGTCGATACGGTGAACGGGTCATGGCCTTCCGGCGAGCCGACCAACCTCGGTTGGACCTTCGGGCCGAGTCCGGATTCGGCTGGGCGTTGGCGGGGTTGGGGATTGCGGCTCTGCTTGCTGCCGTCGCCGCCCGACCCACCGAGGCCGGGTCCGCGGCTTCCCAGGTGTGGACCCCGTTCGTTCTGGTCGTCGGACTGCTCCTGATCGGTCTGGTGGCGAACGACGACCGACTGTTCGCCGCCGCCGGCCAGCGACTTGCAAGGACCGCGCGCAACGGTGCCGTCGTCTTCGCCGGTGCCGTCGCGATCGTCGGCGTCGTGACCGCGCTTCTGAACCTGGACACCGCCGTCGCCTTCCTGACGCCCGTGCTGGTCGCCACGGCCCGGAGTCGCGGCGAGGGCGACGGGCCACTCCTCTATGGATGTCTCCTCTTGGCGAACGCCGGCTCCCTCTTCTTGCCGGGGTCGAATCTCACCAACCTCATCGTCCTCGGACACCTGCATCTGACCGGCGGCCAGTTCTTCGCTCGGATGTGGGCGCCGGGATTGGCCGCCTTGCTGATCACGGGCGCTGTGGTTGCGGTCTTCGGGCGCAAGGCCCTGCGCGTCAGGACCGACGCCCCGGGTCAGGCCGAGCGCCCAGTCCTCGGCCTCGGATTGCTGGCCGTCGTCGCGGCCGCCTTCCTGGTCGTGCTCCTCCGCTCACCGGCGCTTCCCGTCTTGGCGATCGGTCTCGTCGTCGTCGGCGCGCGCATCGCTACGGGGAGAGAGCGACCCGGACACGCAATCGGGAGCCTCGGTTTACCGGTCCTGGTCGGCCTCTTCGGAGTCGCCGTCGCGCTGGGAACGCTCGGGCGAGTCTGGACCGGGCCCGCCAGCCTTCTGTCGCACCTCGACACGTGGGGCACTGCGGTCGTGGCTGCACTGATCTCGGTACTGATCAACAACCTTCCCGCGGCAGCCCTCCTCGCCGCCCACCGGCCACCGCATCCCTACGCCTTGCTCATCGGCCTGAACGTCGGGCCCAATCTCTTCGTGTCCGGATCGTTGGCCTGGTTCCTCTGGCTCCGGGCCGCGCGGGCGGCGGGGGCGCGGCCGTCGCTGAGCACCGCGAGCCGCATGGGCGTCGTCGCGGTGCCTCTGGCCCTCACCGCTGCGGTCGGGCTCCTCATCGTTCTCGGCACGCACTGACGAAGAGGTCGTCGTGAGGTCCCGGATCTGGTGTCGGGATCTGCGGTTCCGAGCGCGGCGACCACGACTCAGTCGGCGTACCGGGCGATGAGCTGACCGGCCAAGGCGCGCGCCGGGCGGGCGAGGGTGCGGTCGCCCCGTTGGGCGAGCGCAACGGTGCGGCTGAGCTCGGGGCCGACAAAGGGGATGCCGGCGAGCGAGCCGTCACCGGGCAGCGCGATGGCGGGGACGACGGCCGCGCCGAGGCCGGCGGCGACGAAGGAGAGGACGCCCGCCATCTCCCCACCCTCGCTGACGAGATGGGGCTCGACGCCCGCGGCCTGGCACGCGTCGAGGGTGACGACGCGCAGGTCGTAGCCCTCGCGGAACATGACGAGGTCGAGGCCGTCGAGGTCCTTGACGTTGAGGCTGCGGTGGTCGGCGAACGGGTGATCGGGTGCAGTGGCCAGGACCAGGGGGTCGTCGAAGAGCGGCGTCGTGACGACGAGCGGGTCGGTGACGGGCAGGACGACGAGCGCGAGGTCGACCTCGCCCGTGGCGACCCGGGGCACCAGCTGGTGCGAGCCGGCCTCGACGACGGCGAGGTCGATGCCGGGATGGCTCTCGTGGAACTCGACGAGGGCGGGCGCGAGGGCGCTCGTGATCAGGCTGGGAGTGGCACCGACCGCGAGGCGGCCTCTCGCCATGCCGGAGAGCGCGCGGGCCTCGGCGCCGGTGGCCTCGACGTCGGCGAGGACGCGCTGCATGAACGGGAGCAGGGTCTCGCCGTCGGCGGTGAGAGTGACCGGTCCCTGGCCGGGGCCCCGGTTGAAGAGGGAGATACCGAGCTCGTTCTCGAGCAGACGGACCTGGCGGCTCAGGCTGGGCTGGGCCAGGTGCAGGCGGGCAGCGGCCTTGGTGAAGCTCTGCTCCTCGGCGACGGCGAGGGCGTAGGCGAACTGGTGCAGTTGCATGGGTCGGTGATTCAGAGCTTATAGCTCTGAGAATGATGCTCTTTATGTCTTTGACGTTCGGGGCGGGCGGTCATAGGGTTCGCCTGAGAGGGGTGCGCCCTGGTGGCGGCCCCTCAGGGCCGCAGCGGAGCTGCCTGCATAGATTGGCGGCCGTCGCCCTGGAGGGGCGTGGCCACCGAGGAGGTCTGAGTGACGACGACGGTCGAGAGCGCATCGAGCACGCCGGTCGCCCTGGGGGCACGGGGCGGGCCCGATGCCGCCACCCTGCGACGGGACAACTGGTGGGTCCAGCCGGTCGTCACGGTCACGGTCCTGACGGCGTTCGTCGTCTACTCGACGTGGGCCGCCTTCGTCGGGAAGAACTACTACGCCGGGGCGGCGCTGAACCGGGACCTCATCTCGCCGTTCTATTCGCCGTGCGTCGCCAACTCCTGCGTCGCAGGGAGCCACCAGTTCGGGACGCTGCCGTTCTGGAACTACTCCCCCGCGCTGCTGATCCTGATCTTCCCGCTCGGTTTCCGGCTGACCTGTTACTACTACCGCAAGGCCTACTACCGGTCGTTCTGGTGGTCGCCGCCGGCGTGCTCGGTCGCCGACGCCCACGGCAGCTACAGCGGCGAGACCCGCTTCCCGCTGATCCTGCAGAACATCCACCGCTACTTCTTCTGGGTGTTGTTGATCTTCAACTGCATCTTGACCTACGACGCCGTGTTGGCGTTCCGCCAGCCGGGACAGGGCGCGGGCTGGGGGGTCAGCGTCGGCGCGTTGGTGCTGACCTTCAACGCGGCGTTCTTGTGGCTCTATTCGTTGTCGTGCCACGCCTGCCGGCACTTCTGCGGCGGCAGCGTCCGCTCCTTCGCCAAGCACCCGGTCCGCCACAAGCTCTGGAAGTTCGTGACGCCGCTGAACGGGCGCCACATGGTCTTCGCGTGGATCAGCCTGTGCGTGGTGGCGCTCTCCGACCTCTACGTGCGTCTCGTGGCGAGCGGGACGATCCACGACCCGGGCTTCCACTTCTAAGGGTTCGATGATGGCGACGACCGACATAGCAGGGACCACTTCGGTGGCTGGTGACGTGTACGAGACGCACGACTACGACGTGATCGTCATCGGCGCCGGCGGGGCCGGCCTGCGGGCCGCGATCGAGGCCAAGGAACGCGGCCTGCGGGTCGCCGTGATCTGCAAGTCGCTGCTGGGCAAGGCCCACACCGTCATGGCCGAGGGCGGCATGGCAGCCGCCATGGGCAACGTCTGGAAAGAGGACAACTGGCAGGTCCACTTCCGCGACACCATGCGCGGCGGCAAGATGCTCAACAACTGGCGCATGGCCCAGATCCACGCCCAGGAGGCCCCCGACCGGGTCTACGAGCTCGAGCGCTGGGGCGCCCTGTTCGACCGGACCAAGGACGGGCGGATCTCGCAGCGGGACTTCGGGGGCCACCGTTACGCGCGGCTCGCGCACGTGGGCGACCGCACGGGCCTGGAGCTGATCCGGACGCTGCAGCAGAAGGTCGTCTCCATGGGCATCGACGTGTTCATGGAGTGCAAGATCCTGCGGCTGTTGGCCGACTCGGGCGGCGTGGTTTCCGGTGCGGTGGGATACATGCGTGCGACCGGCGACATGGTGGCGTTCTCGGCCAAGGCCACGGTGCTGGCGACGGGGTCGATCGGCAAGTCGTGGAAGTACACGTCGAACTCGTGGGAGTCGGTCGGCGACGGCCACGCCATGGCCATCTGGGCCGGGGCGGACGTCATCGACATGGAGTGCGTGCAGTTCCACCCGACCGGCATGGTGTGGCCGCTTTCGGTGCGCGGCATTCTGGTGACGGAGGGGGTCCGCGGCGACGGCGGCGTCCTGCGCAACTCCGAGGGCACCCGCTTCATGTTCAATTACGTCGCCGACATGTTCCGGGCCGAGACCGCGGACACCGAAGAAGAAGCCGACGCGTGGTACGACGACCACATCAACCACCGCCGGACGCCTGACCTGCTGCCGCGGGACGAGGTGGCGCGTGCCATCAATTCGGAGGTCAAGGCGGGCCGCGGGACGCCGCACGGCGGCGTCTATCTCGACATCGCGTCGCGGCGGACGGCCGAGTACATCCGGCGGCGCCTGCCCTCGATGTACCACCAGTTCATGGAGCTGGCGGGCGTCGACATCACGGCGGAGGCCATGGAAGTCGGCCCGACGTGCCACTACATGATGGGCGGCGTCCGCGTGGATGCGGAGTCGCAGGCGGCGACGGTGCCGGGGTTGTTCGCGGCGGGCGAGGTGGCCGGCGGCATGCACGGGTCGAACCGGCTCGGTGGCAACTCGCTGTCCGACCTCATCGTGTTCGGAAGGCGAGCCGGGATCGGCGCGTCGGACTTCGCCGAGGGCCGCAGC
>DATAYX010000063.1:0-10637 GCA_036272355.1 Acidimicrobiales bacterium | reverse complement strand
CGACACGCAGCTCCAGTACGAGTCCGAGCAAGCCCTGGCCAAAGCCATCGAGTCCTCGAACTCCGTCAGTGGCACGGCGATCGTCATGGACGTGAAGACGGGTCAGATCCTCTCGATGGCGAATCTCGCCGCATCGAAGGCAGCGCCGCTCGGTTCGCCGGCCCCAGCAGCGAGCGCGCCGGGGGGAGTGGTGCCCATCGGACCCAAGGATGCGGTCAACGAGGCATCGAGCAACCTCGCCGTGACCCAGCTGTACGAGCCGGGCTCGGTGTTCAAGTTGGTGACGTTCTCGGCCGCCTTGCAAGACGCGTTGATCAACCCCAACACCGTCTTCACCGTCCCCGACCAGTTGCGGCTCGACGGCTCGACCTTCCACGACGCCGAACCCCATCCGACCGAGCAATTGACCGCGACGCAGATCCTGGCCCAGTCCTCCAACATCGGCACCTCGGAGATCGCGCAAGGGGCCGGGGAGCAAAGACTCCTCGGCCAGGTCAAGGCGCTCGGTTTCGGACAGTCCACCGGGCTCAACTTCCCGGGTGAGTCACCGGGCCTGCTCGCCACCGCGGCGAATTGGGAGCCGACGAACTACGTCTCGCTCCCCATCGGCCAAGTCGACGCCGTCAACGCCCTGCAGGTTCTCGACGCGTACAACACCGTGGCCAATGGTGGCGTCTACGTCGCACCGAAGCTCGTGCAGGCCACGGTCAGCCCGACGGGCACGGTCACCAAGACGGCTCCGTCTTCGACGCACCAGGTGTTGTCGCCGTCCGTCAACTCCGAGCTGACCACGATGCTCGAGCAGGTTGTGAACCAGGGCACCGGGACCAGCGCGGCCGTACCGGGATACACCGTCGCCGGCAAGACCGGGACGGCACAGATCCCGACGCAGGGCAAGGACTCCTACGTGACGGGGGCCTACATGGCGACGTTCGTGGGTTTTGCTCCAGCCGCCAATCCCACCCTGTCGATGATCGTGGTGCTCGACCGGCCCACGCCCATCTTCGGGGGCACGGTCTCTGCGCCCGTGTTCTCGCAGATCATGAGCTACGCGCTTCATCGCTACGACATCCCGACCACCCCCGGCGCCGGCGCGAACACGACGCCTGCGACCCGTCCGTCCAGCGACCAGGCCCAGGACATCACGTGAGCCCGGTTTACACGCCCATTGCGACCGGGACGCAGGGGGGTCTGGGGCATGTAACGCTGTCGGGTCGACAATGCGAACCGTGCCGATGAACCTCCTCTTCGACGACATCGAGGTGCTCGAGACCGTGGGCGACCCCTCTGCCGTGGATCTGGGTGGCATCACCCACGACAGCCGACGGGTCGTTCCCGGCGACCTCTTCTGCTGTGTGCCCGGGCTCATCAGCGACGGGCACCGCTTCGCAACCGAGGCAGTCGAACGCGGCGCCATCGGCGTGTTGTGTGAGCACTTCATCCCCGAGCTGCTGAGCCGCGACGTCACGCAGGCGAGGATCGCGCCCGGGACGATGCGCCCGGTGATGGCGCAACTCGCCGCGGCCTTCTATGGCTTTCCCGCTCGGGACCTGGTGATGATCGGCGTGACGGGAACCAACGGCAAGACGACCGTGACGCAGCTCCTGGGCGACCTCTTGACCGCCTTGGACTGTCCCACCAATGTCATGGGTACGTTGTCCGGTGCGCGCACCACACCGGAGGCGACAGAGGTCGAGCGCGTTCTGGCCGGGGTGCGGGACCGACAGCGCGCCGACGGGCTCCGCCACGCGGTCGCCATGGAGGTCTCGAGCCACGCGCTCGTGCAGTCGAGGGTCGACGGCATCCACTTCGACGTGGCCGTCTTCACGAATCTCAGCCACGACCACCTCGACTACCACGGGACGATGGAGGACTATTTCGAGGCGAAGGCGCAGCTCTTCACTTCGAATCACGCCCTGCGGGCAGTGGTGAACGCCGACGACCCGTGGGGACGCCTTCTGCTTGACCGCGGGAAGATCCCGATGACCGCGGTGCAGCATTCGGATGCCAGCGACGTGGTGCTGCGGCCGGGGCACACCGAGTTCACGTGGCGAGGCCACCGGGTGGCGACCCCGCTCACCGGCGGGGTCAACGTCGACAATGCGATGCTCGCGGCAGAGGCCGTTCTGGCGTTGGATCTCGGGCTCGAGCCCGGCGAGATCGCTGCCGCCATGACGCACCTGCGCCCCGTCCCGGGGCGCCTCCAGGTCATCGCCGCCCCAGGGTCGCCGGATGGCGAGTCCGGCCCGGGTGGGAACGCCGGGGGCGGCGGACAGCGACCCTCCCGGCCACCGTTCACCGTGCTCGTCGACTACGCCCACACGCCGGCGGGACTCGAAGTCGTGTTGGCCGAGGCGCGCGGGCTCGGTCCGGGCCGAACCGGGCGGGTGATCTCCGTCTTCGGCTGTGGCGGCAACCGGGACCGGGCCAAGCGTCCGGCCATGGGGACCGTGGCGGCGGCGGGCAGCGATGTCGCCATCCTCACCTCGGACAACCCGCGCGACGAGGATCCGCTTGCCATTATCGAAGAGGCGCTGGCGGGTGTCCCGGGCGGGCGGGAGAACCCGAGTGTCATCGTGGAGCCGGACCGCCGTGTCGCGATCCGACGCGCGCTCGACGCCGCCGAGCCGGGGGATGTCGTCGTCATCGCCGGCAAAGGTCACGAGACGTACCAAGAGATCGCCGGACGCCGCTTGCCTTTCGACGACGCAGTCGAGGCGCGAGATGCGCTTTCGGCCCGTTTCGCGTCGGACCCTGCCACCTGGGTGACTCCGGCGTTCGAGCCGTCGGCGCCGGTTCCGGCCGTCGGCCCCCTCTCGGCGTCAGCCTCCCGCGGCACCAGCGCGGAAGACTGACCACTCGTGCTCGGACTTCTCGTCTCGGGTGGCGTCGCGCTGTGGGCCGCGATCCTGTCGACCCCCTTCCTGATCCGCTACTTCCGCAACCGCCAGATCGGCCAGCACATCCGCGAGGACGGCCCGGCCACCCACATCCTCAAAGCGGGCACGCCGACGATGGGCGGCATCGTCATCGTGGGATCGGTGGTGTTCGGCTACGCCGTGGGCCACATCGGGACCGAGGTCCGGTTCTCCCGCACCGGGTATCTGACGATCGGGGCGATCGTGGCCTTCGGGCTGATCGGGTACCTCGACGACTACATAAAGGTCCACCACCGGCGCAGCCTCGGCCTAAACAAACGGGCCAAG
Source organism: Acidimicrobiales bacterium (assembly GCA_036272355.1). Taxonomy (GTDB): domain Bacteria; phylum Actinomycetota; class Acidimicrobiia; order Acidimicrobiales; family RAAP-2; genus Bog-473. The sequence continues at coordinate 7,431 of DATAYX010000063.1, read as the reverse complement.
TCCGGTGCGCAATTCGTCTGTGCGCTCGCCTTCGCGCTGCTGGCGGTGAACTGGGCGCACACGTCGACCGCGCTCTCGTTCACCCGGTCGGAGGCGATCGGGGTCGACATGGGCTCGGTCCTCTGGGTGATCTTCGCGGTGCTCGTCATGGTCGGGGCGTCGAACGCGGTGAACATCACCGACGGCGTCGACGGCTTGGCGGCCGGGTCGGGCAGCTTCTGCTTCGCGGTGCTGTCGATCATGGGGTACTGGATCTTCCGGCACTACGCGATCTACCACGTGCTGCCCGCGTCGGCGATCGACCTGGCGCTGGTCTCGGTCGCCCTGGCCGGTGCGTGCATGGGGTTCCTCTGGTGGAACGCGGCGCCCGCCAAGATCATCATGGGGGACACGGGGGCATTGGCCATCGGCGCGGGCCTGGCCGCGTTGTGCCTGCTCCTCAACCTCGAGCTCCTGCTCCTGATCATCGGCGGCCTCTTCGTGATGGAGACGGTCTCGGTGATCATGCAGGTGATCAGCTTCCGGATGTTCCACCGCCGCATCTTCCGCATGGCGCCCATCCATCACCACTTCGAGCTGGCCGGCTGGCCCGAGACCACGGTCATCATCCGGTTCTGGATCCTGGGCGGCCTCTTCTGCGCGTTGGGTCTCGGCATCTTCTACGGCGACTTCTTGACCGTGTCGAAGCTCACATGACGCCACGGCACGTTCCGGGCCGCCGTTTTGGCCGACGTGTCAACGGCGCCCCGATCCGCCACTTCGGGCGCGCGGTGGGGAAGAATTGGTGCATGCAGCCGGTGTCGGACGGGGCAGGCGGGTGGGCGCGCGCCAAGACGGGTCGAGGGACGCACCGCTGATGGCCTCCGCCCGCACGGCGACCGCGCCAACCCGGCGTTCCAATGCCTCGACGCGCACCCCGGCCGGCGCGCCCAGCGCGAAGGTGCAGATCGCCGGCAGGCAGGTGCCGGTCTCGACGCTCCTGTTGGTCGACGTCGCCCTCCTCTGCGTCATCGGCCTCGTGATGGTGGGGACGGCGTCCTCGGTGGTCTCCATCTCGACCTACGGCAGCCCCTGGGCGATCCTCATCCGCGAGGGCATGTGGATGGCGATCGGCGTGGTGGCGCTCGGCCTGGCGCTGCGCTTCGACTACCGCAAGCTCCGCCGGCTGAGCCCTCTGCTGCTCGCGGTGACGTTCGGCCTGCTGTTCGTCGTCCTCGTGCCGGGGCTGGGCGTGCACGCCATGGGCTCGAGCCGCTGGATCGGCTTCGGCCAATTCCGGTTGCAGCCCTCCGAGCTGATGAAGCTCGCCCTCACCCTCTTCGCCGCGGACTTCATCGCCCGCCGGCTCGACGAGGACGCCACGGACCGCCGGATCATCGGCCCGGTCATCATCGTCACCGGGTTGGCCTGTCTCCTCATCCTCGTGCAGCCGGACATGGGGACCGCCATGGTCCTCGGCTGCATCGCCCTCACACTGCTGTTCGTTTCCGGGGTTCGCCTCGGTCCGGTGATGAAGGTGATGGCCGCCGTGGCGGTGCTCGCCCTGATCGTCGCGGTCGCGTCCCCCTATCGCCGCACGCGGCTCCTCTCGTTCCTCGACCCGTCGGCCCACGGTTCGAGCTCGGGCTACCAGGTCCTGCAGTCCGAGATCGGCCTGGGCTCGGGACACCTCTTCGGCATGGGGCTCGGGGGCGGGCAGGCCCAGTGGGGGTACCTGCCGAACGCGCACACCGACTTCATCTTCTCGGTCATCGGCGAGGAGCTCGGGATCATCGGTGCGGTCTTCGTGCTCGTGCTGCTCGGCGCCCTGCTCTGGCTCGGCATCCGCACGGCCACCGCTTCGGTCGACCGCTTCGGCGGGTTGCTCGCGCTCGGCCTGGTGGCGTGGGTGGCGGCCGAGACGCTGATCAACGTCGGGGCGGTGGTCGGGGTGCTGCCGGTCACCGGGATCCCGCTCCCGTTCATCTCGTTCGGTGGTTCCTCACTCGTCATCACGATGGCTGCGGCCGGCGTGCTCGTCAACGTGGCGAGACGGGGCGAGGCGGCGAGCAGTGGCCGCACGCTGAGGGCCGTCGGCGCCCGCCGGGGTCGGTGAGCGCCAGGCGCGGCACGGTCATCGCCGGCGGGGGGACCGGTGGCCACGTCGTCCCCTCGCTGCAGGTCGCCCGCGCCATGGTGGAACGGGGGCACGACCCCGGCAGTATCGAGCTGTTCGGGTCGCGGCGTGGCCACGAGGCCACGACGTGGCCGGCCCTCGAGTTCCCCTTCACCTTGTTGCCGGGACGGGGCATCCGGCGGAGCCTCGCGCCGGGAGCGCTCGTGGCCAACGCGGGCGCGGTGGCCGGCCTCGTCTGGGCCTGCGTCCGGGCGCTGGGCTCGTTCGTGCGCCGCCGTCCCCGCGTCGTGGTCATCGTCGGCGGGTACGCGAGCTTCCCGGCCGGTCTCGCCGCGGTGGTGACACGTGTCCCCCTCGTGTCGGTGAACACCGATGCCGTACCGGGCGCGGTCAACGGGTTGCTGGGGCGGTTCGCCGCCGCCAACGCCGTCGCCTTCGAAGGCACCGACCTGCCGCGGGCGCACGTCACCGGCACGCCGGTGCGGCCGGAGCTGTCGGGGCTGGACCGCTCGGCGGAGGGGCGGCGTGCCGGGCGCCGCGCGCTCGGGCTGCCCGCCGACCGCCAGACGGTCACTGCGATGGGCGGCTCGCTCGGCGCGCTCCGGGTCAACCGCGCCGTGGCCTCGCTGGCCGGATCGTGGGAGGGGTGCGGCGACCGCACCGTGTACCACGTGACGGGCCGGCGGGACTACGACTCGTTCGCCGGGGGTGGCACGGGAGAGGCGGGCGGCGACGTGGTCGGCGGGGAGGCGGGACTCTGTTACCGCGTGGTCCCCTTCGAGGACCGCATGCCCGAGCTCTACAGCGCAGCCGACGTCTGCGTGTCCCGGGCCGGGGCGATGTCGGTGGCGGAGCTACTGATCTCGGGCGTGCCCGCGATCCTGGTCCCGTTGCCCGGCGCACCGCGGGACCACCAGACGCGCAACGCCGAGGCCGTGGTCGCCCTGGGGGCGGCGGTGCACGTGCCCGACCCCGAGTGTGACGGGGCGCGGCTGGCCGCGGAGCTCGAGGCGCTGCTCACCGACGCCGACCGCCTGCGGGCCATGGGGGAGGCGGCGCGCCGGCACGCCCACCCCGACGCGGCCGCCCGTATCGCCGAACTGGTCGACGCCCATGCCCGCTGAGCGGCCGCTCGACCTGCGCGAGCCCCAGCGCATCCACGTCGTGGGCATCGGGGGCGCGGGCATGAGCGCCATCGGGCTGGTGCTGCGCGCCATGGGCCACACCGTGTCGGGGTCCGACCTCAAGGACTCGCCCGTCGCCCAGCGGCTGGCTTCGCAGGGCATCACGGTGGCCCTCGGGCACCAGGCCGAGAACGTGGCCGGCGCGGACGTCGTCACCTATTCGCCCGCGGTGGCGCCCGACAACGTCGAGCTGGTGGCGGCGACCGAGGCGGGCGCGCACGTCGCGCCGCGTTCGGAGATGCTGGCCGCCATCTGCGCCACCCGCCGCTGCCTGGCCGTTTCGGGGACGCACGGCAAGACGACGACCGCCTCGATGCTCTCGCTCATCCTGGTGGAGGCGGGTCTGCACCCCTCGTTCGTCATCGGGGCCGACGTGAACGAGATCGGCACCAATGCGGTGTGGGACGGCGGGGAGTGGCTCGTGGTCGAGGCGGACGAGAGCTACGGCACGTTCAAGGCGTTGCGCCCGGACCTGGCCGTGCTGACCAACGTGGAGGCCGACCACCTCGACTACTACGGCACGTTCGACGTGCTGCGGGAGGCGTTCTCCGACTTCGTCGGCGGGGCCACGATCGGCGCCGTGGTGTGCGCGGACGACGAGGAGGCGGCCACCATCGGGCGGGCCTACGGGGCAACCCTGGTGGGAGAGGCCGCCGGGTCCGACTACGTGATGGAGGAGCTGTCGTTGCTGCGGAGCTCGGTGTCCTTCCGGCTGCGTGGTCCCGACGGCGTCCTCGGCGCACTGCGCATCGGAGTCCCGGGGCTGCACAACGCCCGCAACGGCGCGGTGGCGGCGGTGGCGGCGCTGCGGGCCGGCGCACCGTTCGCGGCGGCCGAGGCGGCGTTGGCCCGCTTCGCCGGGGTGAGCAGGCGCTTCGAGTTCCGTGGCGAGGCCAACGGGGTCACGTTCGTCGACGACTATGCGCACCTGCCGACGGAGGTGCGGGCGGCACTGGCGACGGCGCGCAGTGGCGGCTGGTCCCGCGTGGTGGCGGTGTTCCAGCCCCACCGCTTCTCCCGCACGGCCGCGCTGGCCGACCAGTTCGGCACGGCCTTCGCCGACGCCGACGCCCTCGTGGTGACCGACGTGTACAGCGCGGGGGAGCGCCCGGTGCCGGGGGTCTCGGGGCGCCTCGTGGCCGACGCGGTGGCCGCGCAGGACCCGCGCCTGGCGGTGGTGTACGCGCCCGGGTGGGAGGAGCTGCGCCGGGCGGTGTCGTCGGTGCTGCAACCGGGTGACCTCTGCCTCACCCTGGGGGCCGGTGACCTCACCGTGCTGCCCGATCAGCTGCTCGACGCGCCCCAATGGTGACGGTGACGCCCGGCGACGACCTCCGCGCGTTGGCGGAGGCGCTGGGGGAACGGGCCACGCTCATGAAGCCCCTGGGGCCGCTGACGACGTACGGCGTGGGCGGCCCGGCGGCGCTCTTCGTGGAGGTGGAGGGCCCGGCGGACCTCGACGTGGTCCGGCCCCTGCTGGCGGAGCGGGCGGGCCCGAGGCCGCTCTTCGTGATCGGGCGCGGATCCAACCTGTTGGTCGCCGACACGGGGTTCGACGGGATCGTCGTGCACCTGGGCGCGGGGTTCGCGTCGCTCGAACTGCCGGGGTCCGGCCGTGACGACGAGGCTGCGTCCGGCGAGGGTGAGCCCGTCGTGGTGCGAGCGGGCGCCGCGCTGGCGCTGCCCGTCCTGGCCCGGCGGGTGGCCGACGCGGGCTGGAAGGGATTGGCCTGGGCGGTGGGCGTGCCGGGTTCGGTCGGTGGCGCGGTGCGGATGAACGCCGGTGGCCACGGTTCCGACATGGCGTCGTGCCTCGTGCGGTTCCGCTGGGTCGACCTGGCGGGCCCGGGTGGGGGGACGGGCGAGTTGGCCGAACTCGACTACGGCTACCGCACCTCGTCGGTGCAGGCGACGCAGCTGGTCCTGGGCGCAGACCTGCGCGTCGCCCAGGGATGGGCCGCGGAGGAGCAGGGCGAGGTGGCCGCCATCGTCAGGTGGCGACGGGAGAACCAGCCGGGCGGCTCCAACGCCGGTTCGGTCTTCACCAATCCCGAGGACGACTCCGCCGGCCGTCTGATCGACGAGGCCGGCCTGAAGGGCTTCGGCATCGGGACGGCGCATGTCTCGGAGAAGCACGCCAACTTCATCCAGGCCGAGCGAGGGGGCCGGGCGGACGACGTCCGGGCTGTGATGGAGCACGTACGCGCGGTGGTCGCGGCGCGTTGCGGGATCACGCTGCGCACGGAGGTCCGCCTTCTCGGCTTCGGGGGCGGAGAGACTGGTGCGGTGCCCGAGCCCGAGCGCCCGACGGTCCCGGGTCCCGGCGTCCGCCGCCCGGAGGGCGCGAGGTGACCCCCGTCGAGGCGCCCCCGAAGCGACGCGAGGCCGGTGCCCGCCGCAGCCGCAGTACGGGCTGGGACCGCTGGAAGGTGTGGGGCCGGGGCGGCCAACAGGGTGGTTCGTCGAAGAAAGGTGGCCGGGGCGGCCCGGGCCGGATGGACCCGCGCATCTCGGCCCGGCGGACGGCGGTCATCCGGGCGCAGGGGAAGCGCCGGCTGCGCATCGTGGTCATCGGCCTGGCGGGGACGGTGGTCGTCGTCGGCGCCTGGTTCCTACTCCACACCCCGGTGTTCGGGGCGCGGGCGGTGACGGTGACGGGCAACGTGCACGAGTCGGCGGCGCAGGTGATCGACCAAGCAGGCCTGGCGGGCCACCCGCCGCTGCTCGACGTGGACGCGGGAGCGACGGCGGCGCGCATCGAGCGGCTGCCCTGGGTGCGCTCCGCGTCGGTCAACGTGTCGTGGCCCGACGGCGTGCGCATCAAGGTCACCGAGGAGACGCCGCGCTTCGCCGTGAGCGAGGCGGCAGCGCACTGGGCGACGGTGAGCGCGGACGGCCGAGTCCTCGCGGTGTCGGTCGCCCGCGAAGACGGGCTGCTGTTGCTGGCCGTGCCGCAGCCGCCCGGCGCCCCCGGGTCCCTGCTGCCCGCGCGCGACGCCGCCGGCCTGGCGGTGGCGTCGAGCCTGCCCGCGTCGTTCTCGGCGCAGGTGACCGGGGTGACGGTGGAACCGGCCGGATGGGTGCAGCTGTCGATGACGACGCCGATCGCAGTCGACATCGGAACGGCCACTCAGCTCACGGCCAAATACGAGGACGTCTCGTCGATCTTGGCGGGAGCGACCCTGCACAATGGGGATGTGATCGACGTCAGCATCCCCAACGCCCCGACGGTGACGGGTCCGTGACGCCGGGTCCCGCCAAGTGGCGTAGGATGCTTGACCTGCCTGAACACCCCCCGTATGGTGGGGTCACGTTGCCGAACTGTGAACATCAACCTTCCCCAAAGGTTCAGGGATCGGTGATCTCTCTTACGTCGATGGTGACCGTGGGCGGTACGTACCAGCGAGCTACCGGTCGGCGATCGACCCGAGGACAAGGGGAATCATGACGACCGTGCCTTCCCAGGGCAACTACCTGGCAGTCATCAAGGTGGTTGGAGTGGGTGGCGGCGGAGTCAACGCCGTCAACCGCATGATCGACTCCGGGCTGCGCAACGTCGAATTCATCGCGGCCAACACGGACGCGCAGGCGCTGCTCATGAGCGACGCCGATCTGAAGCTCGACATCGGTCGTCAATTGACGCGGGGGTTGGGCGCCGGGAGCGACCCCGAGGTCGGGCGCCTCGCGGCCGAAGAGCACCGGGCGGACATCGAAGAGGCGCTCCAGGGCGCCGACATGGTCTTCATCACCGCCGGCAAGGGCGGCGGCACGGGTACGGGCGCTGCGCCCGTCTTCGCCGAGATAGCGAAGGGCCTCGGCGCTCTGACCATCGGCGTGGTGACCCGCCCGTTCACCTTCGAGGGACGGCGACGCGCGATGCAGGCGGAGAAGGGCATCCAGATCCTGAAGGAGAAGGTCGACACCCTCATCGTCATCCCGAACGACCGCCTCCTCACGGTGTCCAACGACAAGACCAGCATGGTCAACGCGTTCAAGATGGCTGACGAGGTGCTGCTCCAAGGAGTCCGGGGCATCACCGACCTCATCACGGTGCCCGGCTTGATCAACACCGACTTCGCCGACGTGAAGATGGTGATGACCAACGCCGGGACGGCGATCATGGGCATCGGT
>DATAYX010000062.1:0-4298 GCA_036272355.1 Acidimicrobiales bacterium | reverse complement strand
CGGATGAGCGCCCCTTCGAGCTCCCGGATGTTGTCCTTCACGTGCGAGGCGATGAACTCGAGGACGTCGTCGGGGACGGCCTGCTGCATGCTGAGGCACTTGGAGCGCAGGATCGCCAGCCGGGTCTCGAGGTCGGGCGGGTCGATCTCGGTGATCAACCCCGAGAGGAAGCGGCTGCGCAGCCGGTCCTCGAGCGTCTCGATCGACTTGGGCGGCCGGTCCGAGGTGAGCACGATCTGCTTCGACGCGCCCTTCAGGTCGTTGTAGGTGTGGAAGAACTCCTCCTGGAGCCCCTCTTTGCGCTCCATGAACTGCACGTCGTCGATGAGGAGGACGTCGCAGTCGCGGTAGCGGCGCTTGAAGGTGATCGTCGTCGAGGTGCGCAGCGAGTCGACGAAGTCGTTCATGAACGTCTCGGTCGTGAGGTAGAGCACCTTGCGCCGCGAGTAGTTCTCGGTCACGTAGTTGCCGATGGCGTGGAGGAGGTGGGTCTTGCCCAGTCCCGACTCCCCGTAGATGAAGAGCGGATTGTAGGAACGACCAGGGGTTTCGGCCACGGCCTGGGCCGCCGCGTGGGCCAGGCGGTTCGACGACGCGGCGACGAAGGACTCGAAGGTGAACTTCGGGTCGAGCTGGACGGCCGCCCCGTCGCGGCCCGACCTGGTGCTCGCCGACGCGGCCGGGACACCGGCTTCAGCGGGCGCCGGGCGGGGGTCGGCGGGCAGGCCGAACACCTCGTCGAGCCCGGGCTCCGCGATCACCGCGGTGCCCGGCCCCCCCGCCGCCACGGGGGCGCTCTCCTGGACCTGGAGGCGGCCGCGCACCGGCGCGCCCACCTCGTTGGCCAGCGTGTCCTCGATCATGGGCAGGTACCGCGACTCGACGCGTTCGCGGATGAGGCTGTTGGGCACCACGAGCACGAAGACGCCGTCGGCGTATTCCACCGGCTCGATACCCGAGAGCCACAGTTGCCAGGTGCTGTCCGAGACCTGCTCGCGCAGGGACCCGGTGCACTTCGTCCAGAGATCAGCTGCTTGATTCACCGCTCCTGCCAGACACCCCTTCTCCCCCCTCGGCGTCCGGTCATCTGTCGGGAACGATCCTCGGTTCGGGTAATTGGACGAACGTACACCGTGCGGCCCGATGCGACTAGAGGCCACCCCCAAATCGCGCCTAACATGGGAGGACTCGCCGCCGGCGGCCAGAACCTTCCGTGGGCCGAGGCACATACCCTGCGACGGACCGGTTGTTCGATGCCGTCTCGGGCGTCGCGAAAGGCTGATTGACGTGAAGCGCACCTACCAACCCAACACCCGTAAGCGGGCCCGGACCCACGGCTTTCGCAAGCGCATGTCCACCCGGGCGGGCCGGGCGATCGTGAAGTCCCGGCGCGCCAAGGGACGTCACCGCCTCACCGTCTGAGGACGGACTCCGTGACCCCTCGCACCGTCGGACGGATTACTAGCCGCGCCACCTTCGCGGAGGTCCAGCGCGCCCGCGCCCGCGGGGCCTGTGGCCCCGTCCGTGCCACCTTCGCCCCGGCTGACGAGGCCACCGCCGGCATGTTTCCCCAGGTCGGATACGCAATTGGCCGTCGTTGCGGCTCCGCCGTCGTCCGGAACCGGCTCCGCCGGCGGGCCCGGTCCGTCGTCCGGGAGGAAGCACCCTCCCTCCCCCGCGGCGCCTTCCTGGTCCGGCTCGAGCCGGGCGCCACACGCCTCGGCGCGGCCCAGTTCCGCCACGACCTGACCGCCGCCCTGCACCGCGCCGGCGAAGCGGCGGCGCGGCCGTGACCGGCGCCCCGGCCCAGAGCTCCGAGCCTCGGCTCAGCGCGCCCGCCCGCGTGGCGGTCGCCCTGCTGCGGGCCTATCAGGGCGCGGCCTCGGGGCGGATCTCGCCGTGCCGCTTCTACCCGAGCTGCTCGAACTACGCCGCCGAGGCCTTCAGCGTCCACGGCTTCTGGCGCGCCCTCGCCCTCACCGCCCGGCGTCTGCTGCGCTGCCGGCCCTTCGGCCCCCACGGCGTCGACCTCGTCCCGATCCCGGTCCACGTCGAGCACCACCCCCACGGGAGGGGCGCGCCGTGCTGACCCCGATGTTCGGCGCCGAGAACTCCCTGTTCCACCTGATCGGCGAGATCTTCCACCCGGTCTTCGAGCTGTTCGGCCTCGTGCTGTCCGGCCTCTACGCCATCTGGCCCAATTACGGGTTCGCCATCACGGGCCTGACGATCATCATCATGGCCGCCCTCACCCCGGTGACGGTGAAGAGCACCAAGTCGATGATCGCCATGCAGCGGCTGCAGCCCGAGATGAAGAAACTGCAGGCCAAGTACAAGGGCGCAGAGAACCGGGAGATGCTCAACCAGGAGATGATGCGTCTCTACAAGGAGAACGGGACCAGCCCGTTCGGGGCCTGCCTCCCGAGCCTCCTGCAGATGCCCTTCCTGATCGTGCTGTACACGTTGATCCGCGGGCTCTCGACCACCGTCTCGCACGGCCAGAAATACATCGACCAGTTCGGCCACAATGCCACGTGCCATCAAGCAGCATGTGGAGCCCCGCGCTACATCCCGACTAATTCACAAATGCACAGCGATCTGGTTCACAGTGTGGGCCAGATGCATTGGTGGTTCGGGATGGACCTTTCTTCGTATCCATTCTCGAATCACACGATGGATCCCTTCACACATGTCGTGACCACGAGCACGAGCCAGGCGGTATTGGTCATCCCCTACCTGGTGCTCATTGCGGCTGCAATGTTCCTGCAGTACTACCAAATGAAGCAGATGAACAGCCGTAATCCGCAGGCTGCAGCTGCGAATCCGCAGATGCAAACAATGCAGAAGTTTTTCCCAATTATCTTCGGGTTCATTTACCTAAGAGTGCCGGCGGGAGCAACCATTTACATGGTGGTCTCTTCGGCGATGCGCATCGCCACCCAAGAGGTGATGTTCAAGACGGGGATGGTGGCGCCCGTGGCCGTCGAACGCGAGATCGGCTCGGGCAAGCAGGACAAGCCACCGCCGTCGAAGCCGGAGCCCAAGCCGGCGAAGAAGCGCTCGACCGCCACGGACGGGACGGCGCTGGCCAAAGGAACGGTGCCACCGCAGAAGGCGGGCACCAACGGAGGGCCCAACACGGACGCGAACGGGCGGAAGCCGAGGGCGGGCAAGCGGCCCGCCAACGGGAAGGGAGCGGCCGCGGAGCAACCGCCGGCCGACAAGCCCCAGAACCGATCGCGATCGAAGCGGGCCAGAAAGGCGCGCTAGGACGTGGAGTGGGTTGAGGTAGCTGGCAAGACCATCGAAGAGGCGACCGAGCAGGCGCTCGATCAGCTGGGGGTCGGACCCGACGACGCCGAGGTCGTCGTGGTCAACGAGCCCAAGATGGGCCTCTTCGGCCGCGTCCGGGTCGAGGCCCGGGTCCGCGCCCGGGTGCGCCCGGTCGGTGCCCGGCCCAAGCGGGAGCGCTCCCGCCGGGCCGGACGGACCCGCCAGGGCGAACGCCCGCGCAGCGGCTCCTCCTCCGGCTCGAGCCCGAGCTCGAGCTCGAGGTCATCGGGTGGCGGCCGGGCTGCTGCCGGTAACGGCAGCGCGGAGGCCCAGACGGCGCCCTCGACCAGCGGGGCCGGCAACGGATCGTCCGGCCGCAGCAGTGGTGAGGGCTCGGGTCCGGCTGACCCGGGCCGCGGGCAGGGCACCGGCAACAGCCGCTCGGCCCGCCGTCGCCGCAACCGCTCCCGGGCCACCACCACGGGCGCGGGCGCCACGGCCAGTAGCGCCGCCGAGATGCGTGAAGGGTCGCGGAACGGCTCCACCCGGGAGCCGTCCCACGAGAAGGCTCCGTCGCGGAGCACTGAAGGTAAGGAGACAGTCGACATGGCCGACGGAATGACGCTCGAGGAACAGGGCGAGATAGGACGGACGTTCCTCGCCGGTCTGCTGGCCGAGTACGGGGTCGAGGCCTCCGTCGAGACCCGCCTCCTCGACGAGGAGACCGTCGAGATCGCGGCCACCGGCGATGACAAGGACCTCGGCATGCTCGTGGGCCCCCGCGGCTCGACGCTCGCCGCCCTCCAGGACCTCACCCGGGCCGTCGTCCAGCGCCAGTGCCCGTCGCGCACCGACCGCATCCTCGTCGACGTCGCCGGCTACCGGGAGCGCCGCTCGGCCGCTCTCAAGCGCTTCAGCGTCCAGATCGCCGAGGAGGTCATCTCCTCGGGGAACGAGAAGGCGCTCGAGGCCATGAGCCCGGCCGACCGCAAAGCGGTCCACGACGCCATCAACGAGATGGACGG
>DATAYX010000061.1:0-2104 GCA_036272355.1 Acidimicrobiales bacterium | reverse complement strand
GCACGGGCGATGGCGCTCGCCACCTGTGCGACCTCGAGCGCGTGGGTCAGCCGGGTGCGCTGGTGGTCCTGGGGGAAGACGAAGACCTGGGTCTTGCCGGCCAGCCGGCGGAACGCGGTGGCGTGGAGGATGCGGTCGCGGTCGCGCTCGAAGCAGGTGCGCCACGCGTCGGGCTCCTCTGGCCGCGGGCGTTCGCCCGCGCCCGCAGCGCGGGTGGCGCCCGCTGCGAGCAGCGTCGCCTCGAGGTCTTCGCGCTCGGCGCGACCACAGGGCGGGACCGGCTCGGAGCGCTCCGCCGCCGGCGCGCCGGGTCCCGGGCCGATGCGGGCAAGGGAGTCGGCGTGGGCCAGGCGCACGGGGCCGGCGTAGCCCGCCATCGTCGCTGCCCAGCGGACATTGCGCTCGGTCCCCACGGCGCCGTCGGCTCCGCTCATGCCATGCAGTCTGTCGCGTGGCAGTAACGTCCAGGAGACCAGGACAGGGGCCGGAAGCGGCCACGAGAGGAGTGACACCAGGTGGACGTGCGTATCGGCATCACCCACACCCCCAAGGAGCTCGAGGTGGAGATGCCCGAGGACGCCGACCGCGACACCCTGGTGAAGGACATCGAAAAGGTGCTCGACACGGGTGACGGCGTCCTCTGGTTGACCGACCGCAAGGGACGCAAGGTGGGTGTGCCGGTCGTCAAGGTCGCCTACGTCGAGGTCGGGGCACCCTCGTCGGAGCGCCGCGTCGGGTTCGGCGCACCCTGAGGCGCAGGACACCCGTGGTGGGGCGGGTGTTGGCCCTTTGAGCGCGGCCGTCGACCTGCTCGACCTGAAGCTCGTCTTCGTCACCGGAAAAGGTGGCGTCGGCAAGACCACGGTAGCCGCGGGCCTCGCGCAGCTTGCCGCCGAGCACGGCAAGCGCGTCCTCGTCTGCGAGACCGACGCCAAGGGCGATGTGACCACGCTCTTCGAGGCGGCGCCCACCGACTTCACGCCCCGGGAGGTCGCGCCGGGCATCTGGTCGATGTCCATGGACACCGAGGCGTCGCTGCGCGAGTACCTCAAGTTGCACCTGCGCATCCCGGTGGTCGGCCGCATCGGCCCGGTGGCCAAGGCATTCGACTTCGTGGCGACGGCGGCACCCGGCGTGCGCGAGATCCTGACCGTGGGCAAGCTCTGCTGGGAGGTCAGGGAGCGCCATTACGACCTGGTGGTCGTCGACGCCTCGGCGACCGGTCACATCGTCGGGCAGCTGGCTGCGCCGCAGGCCATCAACGACCTCGTGAAGGTCGGCCTCATCCGGAGCCAGACCGACTGGTTGCTCGAGATCCTCTCGGACCCCAAACAGACGGGCCTCGTCGCGGTCTGCACGCCCGAGGAGATGCCGGTCAACGAGACGCTCGAGCTGGCGACGCGCATACGCGAGGAGACCACCGTGCGCATGTCGGCGGTCGTGGTCAACCGCGTCCTGCCCGAGCTGTTCGGCCAGCGCGAGGAGGAGATCTTCGAACAGTTGCGCGAGCCTGGGAACGAAGAGACGCTGTCCGAGCGGGCCGGCGGGTCCGTGGCCCCCGTGCTCGAGGCCGCCCGGCTGGCCGTCACGCTGCGGCGCACGCGCTCGACGCACCTCCAACACCTGCAGGCGGGGCTCCCGGCGGAGATGCCGGTGCTCCTGCTGCCGTACCTCTTCGCGCGCAGCTTCGGCGCCCGCACCACCCGCCAGGTCGCCCACGCGCTGGGCGAGGAGCTCGGCCTGTGACGGCGGCCAGAGAGGCGGGAGCGGCGAGGACCGTCGCACAGCTGCTGGCGGCGAAGGACATCGTCATCGCCTGCGGCCCCGGGGGCGTGGGCAAGACGACGACCGCCGCGGCGCTGGCGTCGAAGGCAGTGGTCGAGGAAGGCGGCCGGGTGCTGGTGCTCACCGTCGACCCGGCGCGCCGGCTGGCCGACGCACTCGGCCTCAAGGGGATCGGGAACGACGAGGTCCGCATTCCCGACGATGTGTTCGCCGGGGCGGCCGCCCATCCGAGGGGCGAGCTGTGGGCGGCGATGCTCGATACCAAGCAGAGCTGGGACGACCTCATCCGGGCCCATGCGCCCGACGAGGAGACCCGCGA
>DATAYX010000060.1:0-7614 GCA_036272355.1 Acidimicrobiales bacterium | reverse complement strand
GGCAATGGCTCGGGCAATGGTCGCCAGCGCCAGCGTGGTGCCAAGGCCCAGGTCAGCCGCCCGAACGCGCCCGACCCCGACGCCCTGCGGCCGACGGTGAAGGCCCAGACCGAGAAGGTCGGCCGGAACGAGCCGTGCTGGTGCGGGAGCGGCAAGAAGTTCAAGTTCTGCCATGGCGCCGCCTGACGCCGCCGCGGCCGGCGCCCAGGAACCCCGCGACTTCACCGCCGAGCTCTCCGCCCTCGGGGACCGCCTGGCCGAGGCCGAGCGCTACCTGGGGCGGGAGAAGCTCGAGACACGCCGGGCCGAGCTCGAGGCCGAGGCGGCCAAACCCGGCCTCTGGGACGACCAGGACAACGCCCGATCGGTGACCCGGGAGCTGGGCCGGGTCAGCGACGACCTCGGCCAGCTCGACGGGCTCCGCTCGACCCTGGACGACGCCGAGGCGCTCATGGAGCTGACCGAGGAGTCCGCCGACGCCGCGCTCGCCACCGAGCTCGTCGAGACGGTCGACGCGTTGGAGACGCGCCTCGGTGCGCTGGAGCTGCAGTCGCTGTTCTCGGGCGAGTACGACGAGCTCGATGCGGTGTGCGAAGTCCACGCCGGCGCGGGCGGCACCGACGCGCAGGACTGGACCGAGATCCTCCTGCGCATGTACCAGCGTTGGGCCGAGCGACGCGGCTTCACCGTGGAGCTCGACGAAGCGACGGAGGGACAGGAAGCGGGGCTGCTGTCCGCCACGTTCATCGTGCAGGGGCGTTTCGCCTACGGCCTGATGGCGACCGAGCGCGGCGTGCACCGCCTCGTGCGCATGTCACCCTTCGACTCGCAGCACCGCCGCCAGACGAGCTTCGCCTCGGTCGAGGTCACGCCGTTCCTCGAGGACGCCAGCGAGGTGGAGATCGACGAGAAGGACCTGCGCGTCGACACCTATCGTTCGTCGGGCGCCGGCGGCCAGCACGTGAACAAGACGGACTCGGCGGTGCGGCTCACGCACGAGCCGACGGGCATCGTGGTGGCCGTCCAGAACGAGCGCAGCCAGCACCAGAACAAGGCGAAGGCGATGCAGATCCTCGGGGCCAAGCTGACAGAGCGGGCCCGGGCCGAGCGCCAGGCCGAGCTCGCCGGCCTCAGCGGCGAGCGCGTCGACAACGCGTGGGGCAACCAGATCCGCTCGTACGTCATGGCGCCGTACCAGTTGGTGAAGGACCTGCGGACGAACTACGAGACGGGCAACGTCGACGCGGTGCTCGACGGGGATCTCGACGCGTTCATGGAAGCAGAGTTGCGGCGACAACGGGAATCCGGCGCATAGGAGTCCGGGCCGCCGCTCCGGCGTGCGGCGGTGAAGGGCGGCCGGCAATCCGACTTCTGCCACTCTGACCAGCACCGGAGCCCGTGACCCGAAACCGCAATGGCGACTCCACTAGGATGTTTCTGGTCCGCCGACGTGCGTGCGACCGCAAATCCCTTCGAGATTGCTTGGTGTCGATCGTTTAGATGATCCGTTTTCAGAACGTCAGCAAGACGTACAAGAGTGGTTCGTGCGTCGCGCTGCGCGACATCGACATCGAGATCGACAAGGGTGAGTTCGTCTTCCTCGTCGGTGCCTCGGGCTCGGGCAAGACGACCTTCATCCGGCTGCTGCTGCGAGAGGAGTTGCCGGACACCGGCCAGATCCTCGAGGCCGGCCGCAACATCGTCGACCTGCCCAAATGGCGGGTGCCCTACCTGCGCCGCAACATCGGCTGCGTCTTCCAGGACTTCCGCCTGCTGCCGAACAAGACCGTGTTCGAGAACGTCGCGTTCGCGCTGGAGGTCATCGGGCGGCCCCGCCATGTGGTGGCGAACCAGGTGCCCCAGGTCCTGGACCTGGTCGGCCTCTCGACGAAGCGCGACAACCTGCCGAGCGAGCTCTCCGGTGGCGAGCAACAGCGCGTGGCCGTCGCCCGTGCGTTCGTGAACCGCCCGCTGATCCTGCTCGCCGACGAGCCGACGGGGAACCTCGACCCGCAGACGTCGCAGGGCATCATGCAGCTACTGGACCGCATCAACCGCACGGGGACGACCGTGATCGTCGCGACGCACGACGAGGTGCTCGTCGACAAGATGCGGCGGCGTGTCATCGAGCTGTCGAACGGCGCGATGGTGCGGGACCAGGCGCGTGGCGTCTACGGCTTCGACGGGGCGGCGCAAGAGCGCGTCGGCGCCGACGTCGCCGCCGGCGGCATGGGCTGACCGACGTTGCTGACTGACGAATTGAACGACCGACCGACCGACTTCATTGACTGACTGACTGACTGATCGCATGGCACCTGTTTCCGTCGAATACGTCGTCCGCGAGACGGGCGCGAACCTGTGGCGCAACCGCCTCATGACCATCGCGGCGGTGCTGACCGTCGCCGTCTCGCTGTCGCTGGTGGGCGCGGCCCTGCTGCTGCGCCAGGGCTCGGCCAACGCCACCGGCACCCTGGAGCGGGGGACCAAGGTCACCGTCTGGATGAACCCCGAGGCCACTTCGCAGCAGATCAACGCGGTGAAGACCCAGCTGGCGCAGCTCAACTACGTGGTCCAGCCCTGCGAGTTCTGGGACAAGCAGCGGAACTTCTCCGAAGCGCGCCACCTGCTGCCGTCCGACGTGATCGCGGCGACGACCGTGGCCGAGATGCCCACCTCCTACTGGTGTACGCCCGTTGCGCTGAGCGACGCGGCGCAGGTTGTCCGGACCTTCAACGGGACGCCCGGGGTGAAGGCGGTGACCGAGCCGCAACAGGCGATCCACAACGAGGAGACGGCGATCAACGTCATCAAGTGGGTGTTCGTGATCGTCGCGATCGTGCTGATCGTCTCGGCGGCGGTGCTGATCTTGAACACGATCCGCATGGCGATCTTCGCCCGGCGACGAGAAGTCTCCGTGATGAAACTCGTCGGTGCGACCAACTGGTTCATCCGCATCCCGTTCATGACGGAGGGGTTGCTCCAGGGGTTACTGGGGTCCTTGTTGGCGGCGGGGGTGGTATGGCTCCTCTACGCGTTGATCAACACGTGGGGCGGTGGTCGGACATCGAGCAACGTCTTCACGACGATTCAGACCTCGACTTCGCAGATGATCGTGACCAACGTGGTGGTCATCGTCGTCGGCGGGCTGATCGGGACGATCGGTTCCGCGATCGCCATACGGCGATTCCTCGACGTCTGACGTCTGACGTCTGACGTCTGACGTCTGAAGGAAGCCAATCTGCCGCGCTGTGCGGTGCGCAGCTCTGACCTCGGTCGTCGTTCGCGCCTTCTTCAGCCCGAAGGGCCGGTGACGGCGGCTGCGGCGTCGGACCGGACGCAGAGATAGCTGTCGTAGCCCCGGCCTTCCACGACGAGGGGCTTCCCGGACGACGTCGCGCTGCTGGGTTCCGGATTGCAATGGCTGAGGACCCAGCGCATGTCCGGATTGCGGGTGGGCGGCCGGACCGCGACCAGCACGTGGACGATCCGGCCGTCGTGGACGTCCCTCACGAACTGCGTCAGGGGTGTGCTCGGCACCTGTCCGGAGAATCCGGCGACCGGGAGATATTCGTGCCCGGTGGCCAAGACCTCCTGGCTGACCTGCGACGAAGTCTCGGCCGTCTCGATGCTCCGGCCCTCCGGGACGGTCGCGGCATGTGCCGCCAGCCCGGGCCATGTCGCGACGTCGTGCCGCCACCCTGCCTGTTCGGACGCGGTCAGCGCCTGTGACTGGTAGGGCGAGTCGAAGGGTCCCAGTCCGTTCGCCACGGCGGTGCCGGACGCCCACGCCGAACCGATGAGCAGCGACGCGGCGCCGAGCGAGAGGGCAGCGGGGGCGGCCCACTTCGGTGGGGTCCGGCGCACGCCGAAGGCCAGGCAGGCGAGCGCGAGGGCGGTCAGGGCGACAGTCGTCGCCAGGACCCACGGCCAGACGCCGGCGGTGCGCGGCACGAGGGACAACGCCTCGGCGACACCCCCGAGGACCGCTGCTCCGAAGACGGCGGGTACGACGCGTCCGTTCGGGTTCGCGCGCCAGAACTGCCAGCCGAAGACGAGGCCGAGGCCGCAGAGGGCCGCCATCGGGGGAGCCAGGGCGGCCAGGTAGTACGCGTTGAGGAAGTGGGAGTCGGCGAAGAAGGCCCATGTGAGGACCATCCAGAAACCCCACAGGACGGTGGCCGCCCGCCAGGGGTCGGTGCGCGGTCGGCGACGGGTGGCGATGAGGACGCCGGTCAATGCGACCATCGCGGGGATGAAGAGCCAGGCGGCGTCGCGGCCGAGCTCACCGGCGAGGTATCTCGCCGGGCCCTTCTCCAACGCCACGGTCGGCGCACCTCCGACCGCGGCGCCGGTCGTCGCCGCGGCGGGCGGTGGGTAGCACCCCGGCTGCTCGAGCACCTTCCCACTGAGGCGATCGGCACCGTTGTACTGGAACACCTGACTGAACACCGAGTTGTTGCAGCTGGCGTCGACGTACGGGCGGTCGTGGGCCGGCACAAGCGTGACGATGCTCATCCAGCTCAGTGAGACGGCCAGCGCGACGGCAAGGGAAGCGGCGACGTGCGCGTAGCGGCGGCCCAGGCTGAGGGCGGGCGCAGCCATGAGGTAGGCGATATAGAGCGCAGGGAGGACGAGCCAGGCCTGGAGCATCTTGGCCTGGAAGGCGAGGCCGACCCAGACGCCCGCGATGACGAGCGGGCGTAGGCGGCCTGAGACGAAGGCGTTCGTGGCCGCGTCCGCAGCCAGGACGAGCAGGAGGACCAACAGCGAGTCGGAGATGTTGCCGCGGTTGAGCAGGATCGTGACGGGTGTGACGGCGAGGCAGACGGCGGCGACGAGGCCGGCTGCCGGCCCGGCGACACGGCGGACCGCCCGGTAGAGGACGACCACGGTAAGGGTGCCTTCGACCATCTGCGGCAGGACGAAGGCCCAGATGTGGAAGCCGAACACGCGAACCGAGAGGGCTTGCACCCAGAAGGCCCCGGGCAACTTGTCGACCGTGACCGTGCCCCACGGGTCGAACGCGCCGAAGAAGAAGTTGTGCCAGTTCCCCGACATGCTGCGTACGGCTCCGGCATAGAACGTCTCGAGGATGTCGCCGTTCATGCCCCACCCGTATGCGAGCGCAGCCAGTGCGGCGACGGTCAAAAGCGCCGGCCGGGCCCAGCGCGGCTGGTCGTCCGGCGAACGCCAGAATTGCAGGCGGGTCTTCCTCGGGCGTTGTTGCGACCGCGACTGCGACCGCGGCGTTTCGGTCGTTGGTGGCTCAGCGGCCCCGGAGGGTGCTTCCGGGCGCACGTCGAGCTCTAGCCGTCCGCCGACGACATCCCCCATGGGGCCGAACCTACCGCTCGGGGGCGGTCGTCAGGGTGCTTTCCGGTTGCAGAGGCGGCGCTTCTCGGCTCGGAGGACGAGGCCCTGTCCCGAACGGAACGGGGCGGTCTGGTGCGCGACCCCGTCGAATCCGGCCCCGCCGAGGAGTTCGGAGGTGGCGCTCACCCATTGCTCGAACGGACACTTCTTTTCGATCGCCCAAACGTGGGTGATCGCGACGAGCTGTCCGCCAGGAGCGAGGACGCGTGCGACTTCTCGGACCGAGGCGTCGAGCGGATCCCAGAGTTGGATGCAGTTGACGGCCAAGGCCCCGTCGAACGTCGCGTCCGGCCACGGCATTGCGTCTGCCGTCCTGCGTTCCAGGCTCACCCGGCCCTGCTCGATCGCTGTCCGATTGCGGCGACCGGCCTGCTGGACCATGGCGGCCGACGGGTCGACGCCTCCGACGAACCCGGCTGGCAGGCGCTTCGTCAGTGCCGCCACGCCGATGCCGGGTCCGAAGCCGACGGCGAGCACGGACGCGTCGTGCGCCGGGGACAGCTCGTCGATCGCGGCCAACTCCATGTCGCGGTTCATCCGGGCCATGAGCGGGCCGGCCAGTCGCCCCGCGGTGCCGTCGAAGCTGGACGGGGGGCTCGCCATGCCGGTCACTCAACCACTTGAAGTACGCTTCAAGTCAATGCGTTCAGCCGACATTTCTTCCGACTCGGTGGATGACGGCGGGGCCGACTTGCTCGACATCGGGGAGGTGGCCTCGCGCTCGGGGATGGCTCCCTCGGCTCTCCGCTACTACGAGAGTGAGGAGATCATCGCGAGCGTCGAGCGCAAAGGGCTGCGGCGACAGTTCCCTCCCGACGTCCTTACGACACTCGCGGTGGTCGCCATGTGCCAACAGGCGGGGTTCACCCTGGAGGAGATCAAGTTGGTGCTGGCCACCGGGGGCGGGCCGAGCTGGAAGGCGTTCGCGGGCCGCAAGCGTGACCAACTGCGGGCGCAAGCCGAACATCTCGGCGCCGTCGCCGATCAGCTGGACCACGCCCTCCGCTGCCCGAGCGCCAACGTCTTCGACTGCGAGCACTTCCGGGCCGCGCTGGCGGGCGCTCTGCCCCTACGCGGCGACGCCGACCGGGTGCTGGCGGGCCGGGGTCGCCGTGACCACTGACCCCGCGAACCGGGCGCCGGGCACGAACGGATCCCGTCGGCCGGACCGCCCCCAAGGGCGCTTCTCCTGCAATCTGCCTCGCAAGATTGCTCTGTTGTTCTTCGTGGTGACGTTCGCGGCTCTGGTGATCGGCGGTGGTTTCGCCCTAATCAGCAGGAACGGATCACCGACATCGCTCGAGACCACTGTCGTGCGCTGGACGATCGTGGGATCGCTGGCGATCGGAGTGGTGGCATACGTGATCGGGGGTCGGCTCCTGGCCGAGCGCTCGGGCGGCGGCTAGGTCGGTCTGCGTCGATCGGGAGAAAGAATTTCTCCGTGCAAGGTTTTGTGCAAGGTTTTGTGCAAGTCCTTACCTCCAAGCTCCGTCACGCTCTCGAAGCCGAGAGCGTGACGAAAGCGAGGATGCAATGGCGAACACCACGACGATCATCGGCAACCTGACTCGGGAACCGGAGATCCGATACACCCGTGAGGGTCAGGCGACGGCGCAGCTCGGCGTGGCGGTCAACCGCCGCTGGCAGGACCGGGCAACCCAGGAATGGCAGGAGTCGACGTCCTTCTTCGACGTCATCTGTTGGCGGGACCTCGCCGAGAACGTGGCGCTCAGCCTGGCCAAGGGGATGCGCGTCGTCGTCACCGGCCGGCTCGAGCAGCGCACCTGGGAGACCGAGGACGGAGAGCATCGGTCCAAGGTCGAGATCACAGCCGAGGAGGTCGGAGCGAGTCTGCGGTTCGCCACGGCCGACGTGCACAAGGTCGAGCGCCGTGGCGCGCAGACGGGTGACGGCGTCACCGAGGCCAGCGACAACGTGGCCGTCGAGGCGTGAGTGTCGCCCTGGCTCATCACGACGACCGCTTCAACGTGGATCGTGGCCGCGGCGATCCACGGCATGGCGGGTGTCCTGGGGCGATCGTCGGAAACGGCGACTGTCCTGGCATGTGCGGGGCTGGCGTGTCTCTTGGTGTTCCGAGTCCGCTCACGCCGCCATCGATCGACTTCTTGAGGGAGGAGGTCGCTGACATTTGTGGCGCGCTGGCACTTGGGGGCTCATTGCTGCGCCGACTCGGCCTGGGCGCCGAGGCGGTGCGCTTCGAGTCGCTCTACGGCGCTGTTG
>DATAYX010000059.1:0-1681 GCA_036272355.1 Acidimicrobiales bacterium | reverse complement strand
GACGACACGATGCCCTTGCGGCGCTCGCCGGGCTTGAGATTCTGGAGGAAGTCGCCGCGCTGCTCCTTCTGCGCCTCCTCGAGCCAGGCCCGCCGGGACAGGACCACGTTGTTGCGGTTGCGATCGAGCTCGATGATCTTCGCCTCGATCTCCTTGCCCACGTACGGCTGCAGCTCCCGCACGCGGCGGAGCTCGACGAGGGACGCCGGCAGGAACCCGCGCAGGCCGATGTCGACGATCAGTCCACCCTTGACGACCTCGATCACGGGGCCGCTGACCATCTCCCCCTTGTTCTTCTTCTCCTCGATCGTCGTCCACGCCTTCTCGTACTGCGCGCGCTTCTTCGACAGGACGAGGCGGCCCTCCTTGTCCTCCTTCTGGAGGACGAGGGCCTCGACGTGGTCGCCGAGCTTCACGATCTCGCTCGGGTCGACGTCGTTGCGGATGGAAAGCTCCCGCGAGGGGATCACGCCCTCGGACTTGAAGCCGATGTCGAGCAGGACCTCGTCCCGGTCGATCTTGACCACCGTGCCCTCGATGACGTCGCCGTCGTCGAAGGAGATGATCGAGTCCCCCATCTCCTGCTCGAGGTCGGCGTCCCCGAGGTCGTCGTCGACGATGGTGCGGGGGGTGTAGTTCCCCTCTGCGTCGAAGGTCCCCATCTGCTCGGGGGAGAGGAGGGAGGTGCGCTCGGTGCGCTCAGCCGTGTCGGCCATGGTTCACTGCTCCTGACTGGGTTGCGACCTGCAACCTCAGGACCGCGCCGGGGTCGTGTCTCGATGGATACGGGCTCGCACCGCCGCTCGGCGCCGGCGGGCAAGGCCTGCCAGCGTATCAGCTGTTCAGGGCCCCTCTTCCGCCGCCCTCCTCCGTGTGGACGGACGACGCGCAGGCCGATCCGTCCGCCACAACCCCGGGAAATCGACGAGCTCGTCGGCCAGTTCGCCGTCGCCGCCCGCCTTGTCCAGCGCCTGGCGGCGCACCATACGTTCGAGCGATTCGTCGGGCGCCAGCACATACCGGAGCGAGCAGCCCAGAGCCACGGCCGTTCGCCCGATCGTCGAGAGCTCGACCGACCCATCGCCCTCGGCCCGTTCGATCTGGGCGACGCGCGGCTGCGAGACCCCCATCCGCTGCCCCAGTTCGAACTGGCTCATCCCGAGCGCCTCCCGGATGGCCCGAACCCACCCTGTGACCGGCGGCGGCCCGACCCGATCGTCGTACCGGGCCAAGCGCTGGTCCAGATCTCGCCGTCTGGCGGATCGAACAGTGACGGTCTCGGTCGTCTCTTCGCGCAGCATCGGCCGGTCTCTTATGGGCGCTTCCAGGCGGTTCCTGCGAAGAAGGGTCATAAGGGCACGCCTCATGCACTCAGAACGGTCGCCCGGCAGGTGGCAAATGCGGCCGCTCAGCCCTTGGCGGCCGACCAACTCGGTCCCGTCGCCATCGACACGGTGAGCGGGACGTTGAGGTCCGCCGCGCCGGTGAGGGCAGACTCGGTGCGGCGGATTACATCTTCTTCCTCACCCTCGGCGACCTCGACGATCACCTCGTCGTGGACCTGGAGCACGAGGCGGCTCTCGAGCTTCGCCTCCTCGATGTCGCGGTCGAGGCGCACCAGGGCGAGCTTGAAGATGTCGGCAGCGAGGCCCTGAATGCCGGCGTTCATGGCTTGGCGCTC
>DATAYX010000058.1:0-3922 GCA_036272355.1 Acidimicrobiales bacterium | reverse complement strand
TCCTCCGGGTGTGGCGCGACAAGGGCGTGGCGCGCCGTCTCGTGGCCGTCCGGGACAACGAGCTCGGGGCGGCGGCTCTCGGCATCCCCGTACTCCGGACGAAGTTGCTCGCGTTCGCGCTGTCGGGATTCGTGGCGGGCTATGCCGGCGTGTGCTTCGCGTTCGCCGTGGGGCAGCTCAACAACACCGACATCACGTTCGACCCGACCACCTCGTTCGTGATCATCTCGATGGTGGTGATCGGGGGTCTCGGGTCCATCCCCGGCGCCATCCTCGGCGCGCTCTACCTCGAGGGGTTGCCCGCCATCTTCGGCTCCAACCAGACGATCCAATTCCTCACGAGCGGGTTGGGCCTGGTGGCCTTCATCCTCTACCTGCCCGGCGGCCTGGCCGAATTGCTCCACCGCTTCGGGGACGTGGTGACCATGGGCCTCCGGGCCGTGCTGCGCCACGACGCCACGGATGTGCCGGGGCCCCCTGTGTCCGCACCCGCCACCGTGCCGCCGCCCGCACTGCTGGCCGAGGGGGCGGAGCAGTGACCGCCGTGACGGATGCGCCCCGGCATCCTGCGCAACTCAACGTCGAGGACCTGAGCGTGCGGTTCGGCGGGGTACGCGCGCTCAACGGGGTCACGTTCACGGCCGAGGCGGGATCCATCGTCGGGCTCATCGGCGCGAACGGGTCGGGCAAAACGACGACGCTCGACGTGATCTCCGGTCTCGTCAGACCCCAGTCGGGGCGCGTGCTACTCGACGGGACCGACCTGGGGGAGTACCTCCCCGAAGAGCGCCTCGGCGTCGGCATGGTGCGCTCCTTCCAGGACTGTCGCCTCTACCCGGAGCTCTCGGTGCTCGACGTGCTTCTCCTGAGTGAGGACGCCCGCCACGAGGTGGCGGTCCTGTCGACGACGCTGCGGCTCCCGTGGGCGCGCCGGGCCGAGCGCCGCAAGCTCGAGGCCGTCGACCAGGTGATCGCGGCGTTCGGCCTCGGGCGCTTCCGCCACCACCGCACGGCCGAGCTTTCGACGGGGACCCGGCGCGTCGTGGACCTGGCGTCCGTCGTCCTGGCGCGGCCGCGATTGCTGCTCCTCGACGAGCCGACGGCCGGCATCGCCCAGCGGGAGGCCGAGGCCTTCATCCCGCTCCTGCGCCGCATCCACGAGGTGGCCGACACCACGATCGTGCTCGTCGAGCACGACGTGCCGCTCGTGTTCGAGCTCTGCTCGACGGTGATCGTGATGGAGCTGGGTCAGGTCGTGGTGGCGGGACCACCCGACCAGGTCCGCGGGGACCCGAAGGCCCTGGCCGCCTACCTTGGTGCCAGCGACGAGGCGCTCATGGCGTCGGGTCCGCTGGGGGAGGGCGGTCGAGACCGCACAGGTCGGAGCGAAGGAGCGTGACCATGGAGGGGAGCACCCAAGTGGCCGGACACCTGACCATGTGGAACCCGTTGGCGCCGATCGGGCGATCGTGGCGCCGCCTGCGGCGGCGCCCGCGGGCCATGCAGGTTCGCACCGCGCTGATCATCGTGGCGATCGTCGTCGGGCTGGTGGCCTGGTTGGCCTTCGCGCCGTCGGGGACACCGGGCGGGGGGGGCGCGGCCGGCGCGGCCGAGCGGCCGAACGGATCGGCCACGCAGGGCTTCACGCCGGTCGGACAGGCCAGCACCAGCAACCGCGGCGTGTCCAAGACCGAGATCAACGTTGTCTTCCCGGTCGTCGCGGTCAACAGCCAGGCGGGCAAGTTCGGCTTCGCGACGGACAAGGAGTACAACGAGCAGATTCCCGCCATCCACCTCTACGTGGACCAGGTCAACAAGGCCGGCGGGATCAACGGGCGCAAGCTCAACCCGATGATCGTGCCGTTCGACCCGAGCCAGCCGGCCAGCACCCAGGCGCTGTGCCGGCAGTGGACCCAGGGCAGCCCGGGCGTGTTCGCGGTCGTCGACGGCATCGGGACCTGGCTGGGCGACGACCAACTGTGCGTCACCCAGCAAGGACAGACGCCGCTGATCAGCGCGTGGTCGACGACGACGAACTGGACGAACGCGGGCTCGCCTTACCTGTGGTGGACCGGGGCGGACATGGCCCCCGTCCTGGCGGCGACGGTGCAGTGGGGTCTCAGCTCGGGCCGCCTGGGCCACGGCAAGAAGGTCGGTATCGTCGTGTCCGACCAGGCGCCGGACCAGGCCGCGATGAACGACTACCTGGTGCCCGACCTGAAGAAAGCGGGCATCACGCCGATGATCGAGACGGTGGCGGCAGGGTTGAACGAGACCGCGTCGACGAGCTCAGACGCGCAGCTGGCCGTGGAGAAGTTCAAGGCCGCCGGCGTGCAATCGGTCTTCCCGCTCATCTACGAACCGGCGTTCTTCCCGTTCATCGGCGCCGAGTCGTCGCAGAAGTACTACCCGCAGCTGCTCCTGAGCGACTACCAGTCGACCATCGAGGCGGCGCTCGGCCTGATCCCCGTCCCGTACGAGGCGGCGCTGAACGGCCAGGAGGGCGTGACGACCGAGACGCTCGGCGGCTTCGACGACGCACGTCCCGAGAGCCAGGGCGGCTACGACCCGGGCGTGCGCTCCTGCTTCCAGACGTGGCACGCCTACCACCCCAAGGCCATCGCGGGCAGCGAGAGCTTCTACATCGAGGAGCAGGGCCCGATCCAGGCCTGGTGCGGCGCCATCCGGCTCTTCGCGCAGGCGGCCAGGAGCGCCGGTCCCAACCTGGATCGCCGCACGTTCGTCACGGCGATGTCGAAGATCTCGAACTTCCCCGGCACGCTGTCGCCGAGCTGGACCTTCGGGCCGGACAAGTTCTACGGGCCGAGCACCTACCAGGTGGTCAAGGTGCACAACAACGTCCCGCCGTCGTCGCAGTGCAAACTCAAGACGAACCACAAGCCGCAGGGCACCTGCTGGGTGACGGTGCAGGGGTTCAAGCCGCTCCCGGCGGGCTGATCACGACCGCCTGGTTGCACGGCGGTTCGGCCGGCGCGGCGGCCCGCGCCGCCGTGCTGTGCACCGTCGTCGGCTTCGCGTTGGCGTCGTGCGGCGGGAGCCCGTCCGGGCGGCTCGGCTCGGGGCCCACGACAACGCGGGCGGCGCGGTCGACCAGGAGCTCGACGGCACCCACGACGCCGACCAGCGCGTCGACCTCGACGTCCGCTCCGGCCGCCGTGGCCAGCGCGGCGAAGCCCTGTGGCGACACGTCGGCGGCGCCGGGCCACTACCAGCACGTCGTCTGGATCTGGATGGAGAACCACACCTGGAGCGACGTGTTCGGCAATTCGTCGGCGTCCTACCTGAACACGCTTGCAGGCAAGTGTGGGACCGACTCGGACTACGCCGCCGTCGGGTCCCCGTCGCTGCCGAATTACCTGGGGGCCACGTCGGGCTCCACCCAGGGCGTCGGCGACGACGGCGATCCCTCGGCCCACAGCTTCACCGTCGACAACGTGTTCCGGCAGGTGCGCACCGTTGGCGGTACCGAGCGCAGCTTCGTCGAGTCGATGCCGTCACCGTGTGGCCTCGTCTCGGCCGGTTCCTACGCGGCCAAGCACAATCCGGCCGCGTACTACGTCGGGGGAGGCGATCGGACGGCGTGTCAGGCCGACGACCTCCCCTTCAGCGCGCTGTCGAGCGTGCTGGCGCGCGGCCAGTTGCCGACGTTCACGTCGATCACGCCCAACATCTGTGACGACATGCACGACTGCCCGGTCGCGACGGGGGACCAGTGGCTGGCGACGTGGGTGCCCAAGATCCTCAACAGCGCGTCGTACCGCGACGGCAGCACGGCACTGTTCATCGTGTGGGACGAGCCCACGCAGCTGGCGAACGTCATGGTGGCGCCGAGCATGCGGCCGGGCACCGTGTCGGGGACGACGGTGAACCACTACTCGCTGTTACGCGCCACGGAGGAGAT
>DATAYX010000057.1:0-7599 GCA_036272355.1 Acidimicrobiales bacterium | reverse complement strand
CCGCGCTGAACCCGCCCCCGGGCTCGTGGCTGTATTTCACCCTGGTCCAGAAGAACGGCGTGATGGCCTTCTCCGACACGTTCGCCGAGCAGATCGCGAACGAGAACCTGGCGAAGTCCCGTGGCCTCCCCTGACCCGGGCAGCGCGGGGGGCGGCCCCCTGACGATGGAGGCGGCCCGGGCCGAGTGCGGTCCGGACGTCCACGTCGTCGGCGTCATCGGCAGCCCGGTCGCGCACTCTCTCTCGCCGCTCCTCCACGCCAGCGCGTTCGACGCCCTCGGGCTCGGCGAGCATTGGCGCTCCTTCGCCTTCGAGGTGCCGGCGGGCGAGGCGGCGGCCGCGCTCGACGCCGTGCGCCGCGCTGACGTCACCGGCCTGTCCGTCACGATGCCGCACAAGGCCGACGTGGCCGGCCTGGTCGACGAGTGCAGCGACATCGCGCGCGAGCTGCACGCGGTCAACTGCGTCCATCAGCAAGAGGGACGGCTGTTCGGCGCGAACACCGACGGCGAGGGCTTCCTGGCCTCGCTGGCCCGGGGCGCCGGCTTCGAGCCCACCGGCAAGCGGTGCGTCGTCATCGGCGCCGGCGGCGCCGCCCGCGCGGTCGTCCTGGCCTTGGCCAGCGCCGGTGCCTCCGATGTCGCCGTCGTGAACCGCACCCCGGAGCGGGCGTTCGAGGCGGCGGTGCTCGCCGGCCGTCAGGGAACGGTCGTGGAGCTCACCGAGCGCGCGATCGCCGACGCGGTTGCGGTCGCCCACCTCGTGGTCAACGCGACACCGGTCGGGATGGAGGGCGTCGGCGCATCCGCAGGCGGTCCCGCCGAGTGGCTGGTCGCGCCCGATCTGCTCGGATCCGGCCAGGTGGCCGCCGACCTCGTCTACGTCCCGCGCCGGACGCCCTGGCTCACCGAGGCGGCGGCGGCGGGCGCCACGACGCTCGATGGCCTGGGCATGCTCGTCCACCAGGCGGCGGCCCAGCTCGTGCTGTGGACGGGCGAGACCCCTCCGGTCGAGGCCATGTGGGAGGCGGCCGAGGCCGCGAGTCCCTCGGGAAGCTGACGAAGCGGCAGGCGTCTGCTTCGGCTGTATCGGGCGCTCCTGCTCAGTGCAGAGGGACTTCAGCAGATTTGCCCCGTATACAGAGCCAGGAGAAAAACGGCGGCCTCAGCTATCGGATTCCGGCGGGGCCACCGGCGCGCCCGGCGCCACCGGGGCGGCCGGCGGAACCGGCTCGGCCGGCCACAGCTCCGCCCGAGCCAGCGCCTCGATCGCCGCCTCGCGCAGCGCCCGCGTCAGGGGGTCGCGCTGCGAGGGGACCGTCAGGAGCATGACCCGCATCGTGATGGTCGTCGAGTCCGCGGCCAACAGGCCGACGACCTGTGGCGGCTCCGTCGCGTGACCGGCGAACTCGGGCCGCTGTGTCACCTCGTGCGCCGCGTCCGCGATCACCGAACGCACCGTGTCCAGGTCGGCGGCCGCCGTCCCCGGCAGGGTGAGGTCGCACACCGCACGCGCCCAGCCGCGCGACAGGTTCCCGACCAGGCGGATGTCGCCGTTGGGGACGACGTAGAGGGTGCCGTCGAGGCCGCGGAACCGGGTCACGCGCATGGTCACGTCCTCGATTACGCCCGTCACGCCGGCCACGGATACCTCGTCGCCGATGTTGTACTGGTCCTCCATCGTCATCAGCGCGCCGGCTAAGTAGTCGCGCACGATCTGCTGCGCCCCGAAGCCCAGCGTCGCGCCGATGATGGTGGCGCTCGCCAGCAGCGGCGTCAGGTTGATGCCGAGCATGCCGAGCACGATCGTCCCCGCGACGACGAACACGAACAGTCGCCAGATGTTCGCGGCGAGGCCCGACATCGTCGTGACCCGGGCGCGGGCCCGCGTCGAACCAGAGCGCGCCGAGGCCTTGTCGGCGACGCGGGTGAGCAGGCGCCGGATGAACTTTGCGCCGTAGCGGGCCACGAGCGCCGCCACCAGGACGACGATGAGGATGCTCAGCGGACGCACGATCAGGTCCGTGACCGTCGACGCGGTGTCCGGGCTCACCCCGGACTTCACCAGGAGGTGGTAGAGCCAGCCGCCCCCCTGGTCCACCTGCGCCGCCGCGATCTGATTGGCCTGGGCCAGCACGGAGGAGGGGTCCGACGAGGCGGTGGTGGTCGGGCTCGATGACGTCACCAGGGCCTGCACAGGCGCCAGAAGGGGTGCGCTCACGGCCGGTATTCTGTCCCGGTTCACGCCATATGACCACACTCGCCCGAACACACGTTGCCGCCCGCCGCAACGTGCCGCCGTTCGACTACATCCTGGTCGTGGCGACGCTCATGGTCTCGACCATCGGCGTGATCATGGTGTACACGGCCACCCGAGGCGTGCTCCTCGCCCAGGGGGACGACCCCAAGACCTTCCTCAAGAAGCAGGGGCTGTTCGTCGTGCTCGGCGTCATCACCATGGTGGTGATCGCGATCATCGACTACCGCCGCTGGGAACCGCTCGCCAACATCCTCTACTGGCTCATTGTGCTCTCGCTGCTGGGCGTGTTCGTCATCGGCTCGAGTGCCCAGGGCGCCGCCCGCTGGTTCAGCATCGGCCCGCTCCAGATACAGCCTTCAGAGTTCGCCGTCCTCGCCCTCATCCTGGCGATCGCGTCCTACTGCGCGCGACGCGACGAGGAGGGCCTGGCGTGGCGGGACGTCTTCCGCCTCCTGATCATGGCGGGCATCCCCATCCTCCTCGTGCTGCTCCAGCCCGACCTCGGCACCGCCATGGTGATGGTCATCGTGCTACTGATCATGCTGGCGGTGGCGGGGCTCCCGATCCGGATCCTGGTAATGCTGCTCGTCGGCACCGCGCTCGTCGTCCTCGTGGCCGTCGAGAGCGGGATGCTCCACCACTACCAGATCGCCCGCCTCACGGCGTTCCTCAACCCGAGCACGCACAGCAACAACCCCTACGTGCAGTCGGCCATCTACAACAAGACACAGGCCGAGAACGCGATCGGCTCCGGCGGCATCTTCGGCTCGGGCATCGGCCACGGGGCCCAGACGAACCTCGGCTACGTGCCCGAGCAACAGACCGACTTCATCTTCACCGCCGTGGCCGAGCAAATGGGCTTCGTCGGCTCCGTGGGGGTCCTCGTCCTCCTCGGTGTGGTCGCCTGGCGGGTCCTGCGGGCGGGCACGCACTCACGTGATTCCTTCGGACGCCTGGTCTGCACCGGTCTCTTCGCCTTCATCGCCTTCAGCGTGTTCCAGAATGCCGGGATGACCATGGGGATCATGCCCATCACGGGCATCCCGCTGCCCTTCGTCAGCTACGGCGGCACGGCCGTGCTCGTCTTCTTCAGCGCGATCGGCTTCGCCCTCAGCGTCGGCGCGCGCCGAAGACGCATATGACCGACCTCCAGCCCGACGCCGCGGCCGACGCGGCGGCTGGCGCCGAGCCCGCGACCCCGGACCCGGACCCGGCGGCCGGGCCTCCCGCCGCTCCGCCCACCCCGGTCGGCCCCTCCTTCCGGGTCATGGCCGTCGAGGACGTCTCGCTCGATCTGCCCGCCCAGTTTCCCTCTGTCACCCTCGTCGAGACCGAACCGCCGATGCGCACGCTCGTGTTCCCCGTCGGGCTCCCCGAGGGCACGGCGATGGCCCAGGCGTTGCGGCGGATCCCGGGCCGGCGGCCTATGACCCACGAGCTGTTCATGGATGTGTTGCAGCGCGTGCACGTCGACGTCGTGTCGGTGCGCCTCATCGGACGCGATGAGGGCAACCTCGTGGCGGAGCTCGACCTCATGACGACCACCGGCCGCGAAATCGTCGACTGCCGGCCGTCGGACGGCCTGGTTCTCGCGCTGCGCATGCCGGTGCCCGCACCGGTCCTCGTCGACGAGCGCCTGCTCGAGGATGGCGGCGACGTGGCACCCTTCGCCTCGACCTGAACCCGCCGGCGGCACGTCGAAAGCGCGGAGTCTGGGATTCGCCTTGGTGCGCGCTGGGCCAGGGCCGAGTGAGCTCCGAGAGATGGCCCCGAGTCAATTGAATCCGGGTGTAACCAGTTGTTTTGTGGGACTTCGGTGGACAGACTGGGACTGCGCCGTCCAGGCGCGAGGTCCAGGGAGGTCCGATCAACTACGCATCCTGCCCTCGCACAGATGGAGCAGGGAATGAAGGAGATCGCAGAGTAAACGTCCCTGCTCCTCTGACGCTTCTGAAGCCGAACCCGGAGGACAGGCCTCCGGGAGAAAGGAGATGGCTAGCCATGGCCTTCATCCAGATCATCGAGGCGACGACGTCGCGGATCGCTGACGTCGAGTCTCTGATGGACGAATGGATCGCGGCGACGGAGGGAAAGCGCAAGTCCCAGCGCGCCGTGCTCACCGAAGACCGGGATCGTCCAAGCACCTTCGTGCAGATCGTCGAGTTCCCGAACTATGAGGACGCGATGGCCAACTCCTCTCTGCCCGAGACCTCAGGGTTTGCCGAGAAGCTGGCGAAGCTCTGCGACTCGCCTCCTTCGTTCCGCAATCTCGACGTGAGGCGCACGGAAGGGTTCTGACAACCCGCCTCCGGTGTCGGTCAGTGACTCGATGACCGGAGCTTGGGAACGACGCACCCCGTACCTCGGTCGGTTCGGCGATCGCCACTGCGCGCCCGTAGGCTCAGAGAAACTCTGACGTCGGAGGTCGAACCGTGGGTGACGCTGAAAGCCCGACCGTGATCAAGATCAACGCCATAACGGTGCCCGAGGACAGCGGCGACGAGCTGGCCCGCCGCTTTGCCGCCAGGGCCAGAGCGGTCGACGACCAGGACGGCTTCGAGGGCTTCGAGCTGCTGCGCCCGACCGACGACCGACGCCAATGGCTCGTCGTCACCCGCTGGCGCGACGAGGCCTCGTTCCAGGCATGGGTGTCCTCGCCGGCCTTTGCGCACGGCCACGCCGGGGCCGACCGCCCGTCACCGCACGGCGGTCCCGTCTCGGTGGCGTCCGAGGTCTGGTCCTACGAGGTCGCCGGGGGCTCACCCGGCCAAAAGACATGAGGTCGCCGGCGAGACGGGTCGTTCGGCCCTAGGCCCGATCCGGGTCGGTGGCTGAGACTGTGGGCAAGCGGTCGCCTCCCTCGGCGAGGACCCGGGAGGGGGAGGAGGGGCGAGGGCGGGCGGCCGACAGTGGGGTTTTCGACGACCCCACTGGCCGCGTCAAGCCGAGTGCCAACCGGACCTAGCCCGCGGGCACCATTGGACGTTCGCCCGGGCCACCGGCCGGTCCCGCTGCGAGCATCTCGCGCTGCGCCCTGGCACCTTCGTCGGAGATGCGCAACAACAGCGCGATGAGGATGTAGTTCGACACGAGCGACGAACCCCCGTAGGCCACGAAGGGGAGCGTGACGCCGGTCAACGGCAACAGTCGGACGACACCCGCCATGATGAAGAAGGCCTGGAACCCCAGGATGAGCGTCAGACCGGTCGCCGTGAGACGGCTGAAGTCCGAACGGGCCGCTTGGGCGATACGGAACCCGGCGCCGATGAGGAGGACGAAGGCCAGCACGACGGCAACAGCGCCGACGAGGCCCATCTCGGTCCCGATCGCAGCGAAGATCATGTCGCTCGTCAGACCGTAGATCTGATGCGCGAAGCGGTCGAGGCCCAGCCCTGTCCCTCCGACTCCGCCCGATCCCATGGAGAACCAGGCATAGCTCAGCTGCGTGTTGCCATAGTTGGGCGGAGCCGGCCAGGGGTTCTGCCACTGGGCTATTCGGTAGTGCACCTGCGAGAAGTAGTGAGCCGCGAGGAAGGCGCCCGTGCCGAACATGACGAGGCCGAGGACGAGGTAGCCGACGCGTCCGGTCGCGATCCAGAGCAGGCCGATGAACAGGACGAAAAGCAGCGCCGCAAAACCCACATCGTCCTCCAGGCCGATGATCGCCATTGCGGCGCCCCAAGCGACCAGGATCGGCAACAGTGGCCGCGGGTCGAGGAAGAGGCGGTTGCCGACCTGGGCGGTTGGAATGGTGAGCAATTCCTTGTTCTCGGCAAAGTAAGAGGCGAAGTAGATGCACAACAGGATCTTGGACAGCTCGATCGGCTGGAACCGGATGCTTCCGAGGTGCACCCACAGACGTGCGCCGTTGATGGGCGAAAAACCGAGCGGCAACACCAGGAGTGCGCCCGCGAGTAATAGCAGGAGGTAGCGGTACCGCTCCAGGTCGCGCGAGTGGCGAACGACGAGCAGCGTGAGGACGTAGGCGCCGACGCCGATGGCGGTCCAAAGCGACTGGTTTCGTGCTTCGCCGGGATACCAGTGGTCCCAGCGCGCGATGACCACGTAGCCGATCCCGTTGAGCAGTGCCGCAACTGGCAGGACGACGGCATTGGAGTCGGGGACGAGCCAGCGATTGGCCATGTGAGCGACCAGCGCAAGCCCGAGAATGACGGCGAGGAAGGGCCCGATGTCCGGAGGTACACGGGAGTTCTGCCCGAGGGAAGCAACTAAGTAGAGCCCAACGATCAGCAGCGAGCCGAAGACCAGCAGGACGAATTCAGTCCGGCGCTTGGGCTTCGGTCCGAACACGTACCGGGGCAGCGGTGCGGCGCGGCGACGACCGCGCGTCGGCGGTCGGTTCTGGACGCGGACGCCCGCGACGGACGCGGGTCGCTCGTTTCCGAGGCCGGTTTCGGCTCCTGCGGGCACGGGCGAATGGTAGTGGTGGGCGGTAGAGTCGAGGGTGACATCCCCTGTCGCCGTCACCGTTGTCGTGACGTCCCGATCTCGGCGCAGAGCCGGGTCGAGCAGCAGTTTTCCGCCCATGACCCAGACCGAGAGACCATCCCAACCCCAGGCGCAACCGCCTGGCCCGGCCGGGGCTGGCGACGCGGACGAGGGCTCACGAGCGCAAGCGCCGGCGCCGGCGCCGCAGGCAGCTCCCACCACCGCCCGGCCCCCGACCCCGACGTACCAACAGATCGAGGCCTTCGGCTACCAGCGCTTCACCAACCGCGAGCAGTCCCGCCTCGATTTCGGCGCCCGCCTCCTGGATCTGGCCGAGGACGACGGCCTGCCGCTCATGGAGCGGGCGAAGTTCCTCGCCATATTCTCCGAGCTGCTCGACGAGTTCTACCAAATCAGGGTCGCGGCGCTCGAGGACCAGGTGGCAGCCGGGGTCCGCACCCGCTCCGTCGACGGCCTGCGGCCGGGCGAGCAGCTCACCATGATCCGCGGCAGGGTCGAGGAGCTCGTCGCCCGCGAGGACCACATCTTCTTGGACCTCATCGCGCCCGGCCTGGCCGCGGCCGGCATCCGGCTCTCCGACTGGTCCTCCCTGAGTGACGACGACCGTGCGCACCTCGTCGAGGTCTTCGAGCGCGAGATCTACCCCGTCCTCACCCCCCTCGCCGTCGACCCCGGCCACCCGTTCCCCTACATCTCCAACCTCTCGCTCAACCTGTTCGTCGAGGTGCAGGACCCGAGCACGGGCGAGCGGCGCATCGCCCGGGTCAAGGTGCCACCGGCCCTGCCCCGCTTCGTCGTCATGCCCGACGGCGAGCGCTTCGTGCCCCTCGAGCAGGTGATTGCGGCTCACCTCGACTCTCTCTTCCCGGG
>DATAYX010000056.1:0-3633 GCA_036272355.1 Acidimicrobiales bacterium | reverse complement strand
TCGATCGGTGGTCGAGGCAGGCCGATGGGGTGTGGACCGCTCTGTCGACGCCATCCGGGACAAGTTCGGCCGGACCGCCGTCGGGTACGCCGCAGTCGCGTTGTCCGACTCCGCGCGGGTTCCCGAGGAGTTCCGCGAGCTGGCCGAGCGGGATCCGGGTGGTTGAACTGCCGGATCGGCCGCGGCACCGGGGTGCCTACGCGGAACCGGTGTCCCTTTCGTCGGTTTTTGGACAGGACTGCCTTACCCATCTGCGGCAGGATTGGCTGCGTGTCCTGCCTATTTCTCTTCGGAGTGGGCAGGAATTCCGCGTAGGCACTCGGCCGAGAGGATCGGGGCGGCTCGCGGCGTGGAGGCCGCCGGGACGGCCCCGGTGGAAGGGGCTCGGCCCTTCCGTCAGGAAACGGAGCCGAAGCGGCGGACCCGCCGCTGGAAATCGACCACCGCCTCGTAGAGGTGCCGGCGGCGCATGTCGGGCCAGAGGGTCTCGGGGAAGACGAGCTCGCTGTAGGCGATCTCCCAGAGCAGGAAGTTCGAGATGCGGGTCTCGCCCGAGGTGCGGATGACGAGGTCGGGATCGGGCATGTCGGGGAAGTACAGGTGGCGCCGGATGGCCTTCTCGTCGATCTTGTTGGCGGAGACGCCCTCGGCGACCAGGGCGCGGACGGCGTCGACGATCTCGGCGCGGCCGCCGTAGTTGAACGCCATCGTCATCACCATGCGCTTGTTGCGCTTGGTGAGCTCGACCGACTCGTCCATGCGCTTGAGCACGCGCCGGGGGACGCGCCAGTCCCGGCGCCCGGCGAAGCGGATCTGCACGCCCTTCTCGTTGAGCTCGTCGGCGCGGCGCATCAGCAGCGACTGGTTGAAGTTCATGAGGTAACGCACCTCGTCGGGCGGGCGCCGCCAGTTCTCTGTCGAGAAGGCGTACAGCGTGATCCACTTGATGCCGATCGCGAGGGCGCCGTTGACCACATCGAGGAGGGCCGTCTCGCCGGCGGCGTGGCCTTCGGTACGGGGCAGGCCGCGGGCACTGGCCCAGCGGCCGTTCCCGTCCATCACGCAGGCAACGTGGGTCGGAACCCGGGCCAGGTCGAGCTCGGGCGGGATCGGGTCGGGGTTCTCGGCGCCGTGGTCGCGGCCACCATGATCGTCAGGGTTGTGGCCGTGTCCCTTGGCGCCCCCCTGCTCCCGGACGGTGGAGGTCACCCGGTGAACCTACCGCGGCACCGGCGGGGCGATCATCGCCCCTGCCCGTAGCGGCACCCCCCCCTCAGCCGTGGTGAACTGTGCCCTCGCCCGGCATGGCGCGCCGGGGTTGGCGACGAACAAGGAGGAAGCTCCCATGACAGATCAGGCAGGTCCGCGTCCGGACGTCACAGAGATGTACGCCGTGCATGGCGTGTTCCGCGACACGCTCGGTGCGGCGCCGCGGCTGGTCGGCGACATCGCTCCGAGCGATGCGGCCAGAGTGGACCAGATCGCGAACTACTACGACAACATCTTGTACTTCTTGGAGGCGCACCACGACGGTGAAGAGGCGATCGTCTTCCCGCGTCTGCGCGAGCGCTGTCCCGGCGAGGGGGCGCTCCTCGACACGCTCGAGAGCGAACACGAGGAGGCGTTGAAGTTGTTGGCGGCCGCCCGGGGGGCGCTGGCTGCGTGGCCGGGTGCGGAGGGCGATGGCGCGGCGCAGTCGGCGGCCGCGGCGAGCCTCGAGGCGCTGCGGTCGCAGCTCGTGCGGCATCTTGACAAGGAGGAGGACCAGGCACTGCCGCTCTGCGCGGAATCCATCCTCGCCGAGGAATGGGGCCAGCTGCCCGGCCACGCGCTGGCCGGGTTCCAGGGCGACAAGGTGTGGCTGGTCCTCGGGCTGATCCGCCAGCGGATGACCCAGGCGCAGCGCGACGCGATGTTGGAGCACATGCCGCCGCCGCCACGCGACATGTGGATCAACTTCGGCGAGAACGCCTTCAACGAGCTCTCGGCCCAGGTCGTGGTGGAGGTCAGCGCCACCTAGGCCTGGCCGCCCGTCATGTCCGTGCGGGGGGGCATGATCGGAGGGTGGCAGAGGACTGGGACGACGGGACCGGGGACGACGGCTCGGGGGCCGACGCGCTCGAGGACGACGACTTCGCGCCCGCCGTCGGCGGCGGACGAGGGGTCGACGCCCGGCAGGCCGGCGACGAGGGCGTCGAGGGGCTCGACAAGGTCACGGCGCAGATGGCCGGCGGCGAGCACCGCCCCGAGCAGCAGGAGATGTGCCGCTCCGTCGCGGAGGCGCTGGCGACAGGCACCCACCTGGTCGTCCAAGCCGGCACCGGGACCGGAAAGTCGCTGGCCTATCTGGTGCCGGCCGCGCTGAGCGGCAAAAAGGTCGTCGTCGCCACCGCGACCAAGGCGCTGCAGGACCAGCTCCGGGACAAGGACCTGCCGCTCGTCGAGTCCGGGCTGGGCCTGCCGGTGCCGCTCGATTACGCGGTGTTGAAGGGCCGGAGCAACTACATCTGCCGCCAACGGGTGGCCGAGGTGGGGTCCGGCGGGATCCAGGCGGAGCTCGGTGACCAGGCGACCGGGCGGGCGGACGAGCCGGACTGGGAGGCGCCGGAAGCGGGCGCGTCGGCGCAGCCGGCCGAGGGGGACGAGCGGGACACGGCGCCCCCGGAGGGGGTGGTCGAGCAGGTGCGCGAACTCGTCGCCTGGTCCCAGTCGTCACGCACCGGTGATCGCGCCGACCTCAGTTTCGAGCCGTCCGACCGCGCCTGGAACATGCTGAGCGTGGGACCGCGGGAGTGCCCTGGCGCGTTCAACTGCCCCTCCGGCGGGAGTTGTTTCGCCGAGGCGGCGCGGGACCGGGCGGCGGCGGCCGACATCATCGTCGTCAACACCCACCTCTACGGCGCGCACCTCGCGAGTGGCGGCGTCGTGCTGCCCGAGCACGAGGTCGTCGTGTTCGACGAGGCGCACCAGCTCGAGGAGGTCATGACCTCGAGCCTCGGCGTGGAGCTCACCCCGGGCCGCTTCCGCACCCTGGTGACGGCGGCCCGCCCGCTCGTCGAGGCGCGGGACGCGGACCTGCTCGACTCTCTGGCTGCCGCAGGCGACCTGCTCGGCACGCTGCTGTCGGACCGGGTCGGCGACCGGGTGCTGCAGGAGGGAGGTCGGGGTCGAATCTCCGACGCCGACGAGGACCTGTCGGACCTGTTGGCGCGCACCGGCGACGTCAGCCGGCGCGTGATCGACGCGCTGCGGCGGAGCGGTGCGCAACGCAGCTTCGCCTCCGGGGATGCCGACGACCCCGACAAGGCCAGCCGGAAGACGCGCACGCTGCAGGCGGCGGCCCATCTGGCCGAAGACCTGCACCGGCTCGTCAACCGCAGGGACAGCGAGGTTGCCTGGGTCGACGGGACGCGGCGCAACGCGCGCCTGCGGCTCTCCCCCGTCGACGTCGGGCCCGCACTGTCGGGGATGCTCTGGGGTGGCGTCACCTCGGTCCTCACCAGCGCGACCATCCCGCCGCGCGTCGTCGAGCGCGTGGGGCTCGACGACTTCCCGACCGAGGAGCTGGACGTCGGCAGCCCGTTCGACTACCGGGCGCACTCGTTGCTCTACGTGGCGCGCCATCTCCCCGAC
>DATAYX010000055.1:0-2033 GCA_036272355.1 Acidimicrobiales bacterium | reverse complement strand
CCACCGCGAGGCCCGTGATCGACGGGAGCGCGCAGACGCCCAGGACTGCGGTCGCGGCAGCCAAGAGGAGTCGGAAGCAGAGCGGATGGGATCTCATGTGGTGGTCGGGCAGCTCCCGCGGTGGAGTGGCAGGGGTGTCGGATGACGGGCTGCTACAGCGAGAACGGCCGCGCCAGGATGGCATTTCGGCCGGCTCCCACCTGCAAAAGGTATCGGCCTGCGCACCCGATCCTGAAGCGGTGCAGGAAATACGCCGGTGACCTGGCAGGGGGGCAGCCCGATACTCCTCGGTCTCTCGGCCGCAGTGGTGCTACCTCGCAGGCAGGAGGGGTTGGTACCGCCCTTTCTGCAAGCCCCGTGCTCAAGCACGATGACACCTGACCCCCCCGGGTCACGACTTGGCGAGATGACGGAACCGATTTTTCGTTTTCGTCGTCCTTAGGACACGGAGGCAACATGCAACGAACCATCATTCGGCTTGTGGGCACGGGCGCGCTGGCGTGCGGCGGTCTGCTCGGCTTGGCGGCACTGCCCGCCGGTGCGACGGCGCAGACGGGAGATGCCACGGGGTTCACGATGGATCTCGGACCCCTTCCGGCTCCCGCGAATTGCCCATTCGGCCAGACAGATGACGCGTCGTTCACCATGCTGAGCGGCCACGGCGTCATGCACGACTCGACGAACAAGAACGGCGACTGGGGCGGCGAGACCATTGAAGGGATCGCCCAGTTCACGGTCGGCAGCGCCACCTACACCGGCCACTTGACGCTGTGGGGCGGTGGTGGTTTCAACGCCGTCGGCCAGAACGAAGGCGGGGAGACCCTGAGCTTCCACGGCACCGGATCGAGCGGCACGCTCGATGTGCAATTCAGCGGTCATTCCACGACCAGCGCCAGTGGCAACCAGTCCGGCCACATGAGTGGGAACATCACCTGCTCGTAACAGGAACCTGCTGAGACGCTGAGTACGAATCCCCCTCCGCAATGCGGAGGGGGATTCGTCGCGTCGCCCAAACGCGGTCAAGGTTGCAGCGTGCCCGGAGTGGGATTCGAACCCACACGCCCTTTCGGACAGCGGATTTTGAGTCCGCCGCGTCTACCATTCCGCCATCCGGGCCGATCGCCAGAGCGTACAAGCTGCGTTCTACGGTGAGGAGATGGGAGCGCCCCGGACGTGAGGCTCACCGGCGTCGAGCTCGTCCGCGTGGAGCTGGCTTTCTCGAACCAGATCGGGACCGCGGCCGGCGTGCACCGGGCGAGGCCCCTGCTCTACGTGCGCGTCGTCGCCGACGAAGCGGAGGGCTGGGGTGAGTGTGCCGCCCTCGGCGACGCCACCGCCGTGGACCCCGCTCTCGACGAGGTCGAGGCACTGGCCGTCCACCGCGCGGTCCCGCGCCTCTGTGGTGCCAGCACGGCGAGAGACGGGCAACTGCCCCGTGCCGCCGAGGTCCCGCACTTGTTCGGCACCTCGCCCGCCGACCGGATGCTCGCCGCCGCGTTCGAGATGGCCGTCGCCGACGCCGAGTTGCGGGAAGGCGGCCGCTCTCTGGCCGAGGCCCTCGGCCTGAGTCCGGGCTTCGAGGCCCTGCCCGTCGGGGCCGTCGTCGGGATCCCCGAGGGCCGCGACCCGGACACCCTGCTCGCCCAGGTCGGGGACGCCGTCGCCGCCGGCGCCACCCGCCTGCGCATGAAGATCGAGCCCGGGTGGGAGCTCGAGCCCGTGCGACGGGTGCGGTCGGCCCATCCCGACCTCGTGATCCAGGTCGACGCGAACGGATCGTTCCGTGACACCGACGACGACCTCGCGACGCTGTCGGCCCTGGCCGACTCCGGCGTGCTCTGCATCGAGCAGCCGCTGCCACCCGCCGACCTCGTCGCGCTCGCGCAGTTCGCGCGCAAGCTCCCCGTGCCCGTCTGCCTCGACGAGTCGCTGACGACACCGCGGCGCGTCGTGGACGCGCTCCGCTACGAGGCGTGCGCCATGGCCTGCCTGAAACCGGGCCGTCTCGGCGGCGTCCGGGCCACCCGCAGCGC
>DATAYX010000054.1:0-6611 GCA_036272355.1 Acidimicrobiales bacterium | reverse complement strand
TGTGCTCGCAGGCCGAGGCGAACGCCTTTCTCGAAGGTGTGTCGGCTCGGCCTTGACCAGGGAGGATTAACGCATGGACCTCGAGTTGGGCGGGAAAGCCGTGCTCATCACCGGGGGCACGGACGGGCTCGGACTCGCCTTGGCGAAACGGCTCGCGGCAGAGGGCGCATCGGTGGCCGTCTGCGGACGTGATGCAGCGCGGGTGCGCGCCGCC
Source organism: Acidimicrobiales bacterium (assembly GCA_036272355.1). Classification (GTDB taxonomy): domain Bacteria; phylum Actinomycetota; class Acidimicrobiia; order Acidimicrobiales; family RAAP-2; genus Bog-473. The sequence continues at coordinate 6,397 of DATAYX010000054.1, read as the reverse complement.
GGGGCGTCGTTGAAAGAGATCGGCGGCGAGGTGCTGGCCCAACAGGCCGATGTCACGAGCCCGGCGGATCTCGACGCCTTCGTGGAAATCGCCCTCGAACGCTGGGGCAGGATCGACGGGGTCGTTCACAACGCCGGACGAGCTTCGGGTGGACCGATTCAGTCCATCGATGACGCCGCGTGGGAGTCCGACTTTCAGCTGAAGCTCATGGCGGCCGTACGCCTCACCCGGCTCGCCCTCCCCGAGCTCCGTTCAACGCAGGGGTCGGTTCTCTTCACGCTCGCGATCTCGGCGAAGGCACCCGGCGGGTCGAGCGAACCGAGCTCGGTGACCCGGGCTGCCGGCATGGCACTGATGAAGGCCCTGTCCAAGGAGCTTGCCCCGGACGGTATCCGCGCGAACGCCGTGCTGATCGGGCTGATCGAGAGCGGCCAATGGGTGCGCGCCGCCGATGGCACGGGGGAACGACTCCCGGAGTTCTACGCGCGCTTCGCCAAGGACGCCGGCATCCCAATGGGGCGTTTCGGAAGGGCCGAGGAGTTCGCCGATCTGGGGTGTTTCCTCTTGTCGCCCCGCGCGTCCTACCTCACCGGGGTAGCGATCAATCTCGACGGAGGGCTCTCGCCAGCCGTCTGACACTTAGGCGTTGTAGCCCTCCGTGTGGGTCCGGTCGCCCGAGCCGCCTCTCTCGAGACCGATGGTGAAACCGTCGATCATGTCGAGCTGTGTAAGCGCGTCCACGTGCGCACGCCCGTCGCCGCCCCATTTCGCCCTGGCCGCACGGCGAGCCGACATCATGTCGTCGGCTACGACGAACACTACCTCGTGGTCTTCTCCCATCCGGCCGTCCGTGAGCTCGCCCCCCAGGAACGCGGCGTAGAGGTGCACGCGGGGCAGCGTAGCGAGTACGAAAGGGTGCCATGAATCCCCACACCTTCCATGGCAAGACCATCATCGTCACGGGAGTCACCGGTCAGGTGGCTCGACCCCTCGCCGAGGCCTTGGCCCGGGACAACCGCGTGGTAGGCGCCGCGCGCTTCTCCAATGCTGCGGCTCGATCCGAACTGGAGGCTGCCGGCATCGAGTGCGTGCCCATCGATCTTGTGGCCGGCGACGTCGGTGGCTTACCCGCGGACGCGGACTATGTGCTCAATTTCGCGGTAGCGAAGACGAACGACTGGGAACGCGACCTCGCCGCCAACAGCGGAGGTCTCGCCTCTCTCATGGAGCACCACCGGGGCGCCAAAGCATTTCTGCACTGCTCGTCGACCGCCGTCTACAAACCGGCTGGACACGATGCTCTGGACGAGTCGGCGGCGCTCGGCGACAACCATGGCGTGTGGCCGTTCTTGCGGACCTACAGCATCTGCAAGATCGCAGCCGAGGGAACAGCGCGCTGGGCGGCCCAGCGTTTCGGCCTGCCGACCACAATCGCCCGGCTGTCGGTTCCCTATGGGGACAACGGCGGATGGCCCGCCATCCATCTCCACATGATGCTGTCCGGCAACGCGATCCCAGTCTACGTCGACGCGCCCAGCGTGTACCACCCTCTGCACGCCGACGACATCTTCGCCATGGTGCCGCGGCTGCTGGCCGGCGCCTCCGTCCCCGCCTTGACCGTGAACTGGGGCGGGAGCGAGCCGGTCAGCATCGAGGAGTGGTGCGCCTACCTTGGTGAGCTGACCGGGGTAGAGGCTCGCTTCGAACCGACCGAACAGACCATCGACAGCGTCCAGATCGACACGACGCGCATGCACGACGTGGCCGGACCCACGACCGTGCCCTGGCGCGACGGAATGCATCGCATGGCCCGTTCGCTGCATCCCGACAAGGTGGCGTGAGCGGCCTGCGCTTCGAGCGGGCGGACCCCGAGGAGCCGCCGGCATCACAGCTCCTGGTCGAGATGCGGGTCGAGCTCAACGACGTCTACGGGTCCTTCAACCGGCTCGACAACCCGTCTCTGGTGCCAGACGAGCTGCGCGGTCCCGACGGTGCGTATCTCGTCGGGTACGAGGGCGTGCGGGCGGTCGCGGGCGGGGGCCTCCGGCGACTCGACGACGGCGTGGCCGAAATCAAGCGGATGTACGTTCGACCGGCGTCCCGTTCACGCGGAGTGGCGAGGGCGCTTCTCGCGGCACTCGAGCAAACGGCGACGGAGCTGGGCTACGAGAGGGTCCGTTTGGACACCGGCCCGAAGCAGATCCATGGGCTCGCGCTCTACCGCTCCGCTGGATACGTGGAAGTCGCGCCCTACAACGACAACCCCTTCGCCTGCTTCTGGGGCGAGAAGCGCTTGGACCCACCGAACGGTTAGAAGGTCCACACCTCGACGACCGGCTCCGACTGTACTGTGGCGCCGTGAGCACCCAAGTGACGATCGTCGGGGGCGGCAGCTATCAGTGGGCACCGGAGCTCATGGCCGATCTGTTCGGCACGCCTGCGCTGGCCGGCATGCACCTCGTGCTCGAGGACATCGACCCGGCTCCGTTGCCGAAGATGGAGGCCCTGGCCCGCAAGCTCAGCGACGCCATGGGCGCCAAGGCCAGCGTGGCGACCACGACCGACCTCGGCGCCGCGCTCGACGGCGCGGACTTCGTCATCGTGTGCATCTCGACCGGGGGCTTCCGCTCCATGGCGGTCGACCTCGACGTTCCGGCCCGGCACGGCATCACCCAGACCGTGGGCGACACGGTCGGGCCGGGTGGCATCAACCGGTCGCTGCGCAACATTCCCGTCCTCGTCGGCATTGGCAAGGCGATGGAGCAGCATTGCCCCGATGCGTGGCTGTTCAACATCACCAACCCGATGACGTGCCTGACGCGGGCGGTGTGCCGCGAGACGGACATCAAGACGGTCGGCCTGTGCCACGAGGTCGGGAACTTCTGCATGGACCTGGCCATCGCCTGCGGCAGGCCGTTCGAGGCGGTCACGTGCTCGGTCACCGGCATCAACCACTTCCCGGTGCTCACCGCGCTCGAGGTCGACGGGGCCGACGGGTTCGACGTCCTGCGCAAGCTCGTCGACGAGGTGGGAGGGCTCGAGTCCCTGCGGCCGTCGCCGGACCGGCCCGAGGCCGAGAAGTTCTCGAAGCGTGACTTCGCGGAACGCCATGTGTTCAAGCTGACGCTGTTGGACCGCTGGGGGACATTTCCCGCGGCCGGTGACCGCCACATCGCCGAATTCGTCCCGTTCGCGCTGACGCCTGAGTCGGAGTGGGGCGCGGCGTACAACATCGGCCTGAGCCCGATCAGCAAACGGGAGCAGCATCAAGCCGAGTACGTGGCCGACGTCGACGCGTGGCTCGCCGGCACGCAGGACCTGCAGACCTGGCAGTCGGGCGAGCTGCCCTCGCCGATGATCCAGGCGATGCTCAGCGGCGAGCCGTTCGAGGCGCCGGTGAACATCCCGAACGCGGGTCAAGGCGTGGGCTTGCCCGCGGAAGTCGTGCTCGAATCGATCTGCGTGATCGACGGCGACGGCATCAGGGGCCGCGATCGCTCTGCGCTGCCGGCGCCCTACGACGAGATCGTGCGGCGCCACGTCGCCACACAGGAACTCACCGTCGAGGCCGCGCTGGGGGGCGACCGGCGGCTGGTGGGTGAGGCGTTCGCGCTGGACCCGCTGGCGGGCCGGGGCGACCTGGGGGTGACCGAGGCGATGGTCGACGAGTTGCTCGCCGGCACGGCCGAGTGGCTGCCCCAGTTCGCGTAGTCGGCGTGACGAGTTTCGTTCGGGGAGGAGCACGCATGCGGATCGGGTTCATCGGGCTCGGCGCCATGGGGTTGCCGATGGCGGGGCATCTCGTCGGCGCGGGCCACGACGTGACGGTCGCGTCACGCAGCCGGGGCCCGATCGACGCGGCGGTGGACGCCGGTGCGACCGACGGCGGCTCACCGCGCCGGGTGGCCGAGGCGTCGGAGGTGATCATTCTGTGCGTCCCCAACTCGCCGGAGGTCATCGAGGTCGTCGACGCGATGCTGCCCGTTTTGGGCGACGGCAAGACGGTGGTCGACTGCTCGACCATCGACCCCGAGGTGGAGAGGGCCCAGCACGTACGGGTAGGGGAGGCCGGTGCGCGGTACCTGGACGCACCGTTGTCGGGCGGCACCGCCGGGGCCAAAAAGGGTGCGCTGACCCTCATGGTGGGCGGCGACGTAGGCGTCCTGGCTGCGACGCAGCCCGCACTGGACCCGTTCGCTGGGTTGATCGTCCACGTGGGTGGGCCGGGGATGGGCCAGGTCGTCAAGTTGTGCAACAACCTGATCTATGCCGCGCAGATGACGGCGACGGCGGAGGCCACCGCGCTGGCGGTGAAGTCCGGTGTCGACATGACCAAGCTCTACGAGGTCCTGACGCACGCAACCGGTGACTGCGTGGCGGTGCGCACCCGGTTGCCCGTGCCCGGTGTCGTCCCCGAGAGCCCGGCCTCCAACGGATGGCAGCCGGGCTTCATGACGGACCTCATGGCCAAGGACGTCGACCTCGCCCTGGCCTACGCGGCGCGCTGCGGCGTGCCTGTGGCGACGACCGCGACGGCGCGCCAGCTCCTGACGGCGGCGAGCACCGCAGGCTACGGGCGCGAGGACTTCTCCGCGCTGGCAAAGGTGGTCCTCGCCCTGTCGGGCGCGGCGACATGACGCGAGGCGAGGCGTTACCCACCGCGTCGCTCATCCTGGCGGCCGACCACCGGGCCCGGGCCGTGCTCACTACCGAGAATTGGGCGGAGTTCTTCGGCTCGCTGGCTAAGGCACTGCCGGCGTGCGACGGGATCTTGGCCACGGCGCAACCCCTCGAGGGCCTCGCCGCGGCCGGCCACATCACGGCCCGGCACCGGACGTACTTGTCGCTGAACCGCACCGGTCTCGCCGGCTCGGTGTTCGAGCTCGACGACCGCCTGGTTGCGAGCGTGGGCCGGGCGGCGTCCGGCGGCTGGACGGGGGTCAAGCACATGACGCGCATCGACTTCGAGGACCCATTGACCGCGCCCGCCCTGGAGCTGCTCGGGCAGGTGCTCGAGCAGGCACGCGACGCCGGCCTCGAGGCGCTCGTCGAGCCGATCGTGTGGCGCGAGGGGCGGATCCGCCGTGACACCGACGCGGTCGTCCTGGCCGCGGTGCTCGCCCACGACATCGGCGCGCCGGTGATCAAGGTGCCGGTCCCCGCCGAGGCACCGGGTGCCGACCGGCAACGCGCGGTGGCGCGGGTGGTGGCGAGCGTGGGCGCCCCCGTGCTCTTCCTGGGCGGTCCGCGGACTGAAGGTGGGCGCGACGCCGTGCTCGACGAGGTGCGCGACGTGATGGAGGGTGGCGGCGCCGGGATGGCGATGGGCCGCACGATCTACCAGGATCCGGATCCGGCCGAAATGGCGGGCCTCGTCGCTGCACTGGTACACCCGAAATGATGATCCTGACCATCGACTTCGGCACCACGGTCACGAAGGTCGGCCTGTGGGGCGAGGACGGCCTCGTCACGTTGGCGCGCACCGAGCTCACGACGGCGCACCCTCAGCCCGGATGGGCCGAGCAGGACCCGCTGCGTTGGTGGACGACGGCGGTCATCGCATGCGCCGAGGCGCGGGCCCAGGCGCCGCGGGAGTTCGGCGAGGTCGAGGTCGTCGCCTGCTCGGGTGCCCGCCAGACGTTCGTACCGCTCACGGCGAAGGGCGAGCCGATCGGCAAGGGGATCCTGTGGTCGGACCACCGGGCGGCGGCGTCGGGACGCGACCTGGCGGCGCGGATGGGCGGCGACGACATCAACCGGGCCCGCACGGGCATCCCACTCGACGCCGGCGCAGTGGCGGCGAAGCTTGCGTGGCTGGCCGAGCACGAACCCGAGCGGTTGGAGACGGCCGACTTGATCCTGTCGCCGCGTGACTTCGTCGTCTTCCGCATGACGGACCAGGTGGTGACCGACGCCACCTTTGCGTCGCGGAGCGGCCTCTACGACTTCGACGGCAACGCCGTGCGGGAACTCGCGGGCCCGGCCCTCGGCAAGCTGCCGAGCGTCGTTGCCTCCGACACGGTCGTCGGCCAGCTCAAGTCCGTGCCCGGTGCCGAGCTGGGTCTGCGACCCGGCATCCCCGTCGTGATCGGCGCCGGCGACCGGCAGTGCGAAGTCCTCGGCTCGGGCGCCTCGGAGGACCGGCCGATGGTCAGCTGGGGCACAACGGCCAACATATCCGTGCCCGTCCAGGAGCGGCCCGTCCCGTCGCCGGCCGGCGCGGTCGTCACCCGTGGGGCGGACGGCGGCTGGCTCCTCGAGGGCGGGCTGTCGTCGGCCGGCTCGCTGCTCGCCTGGCTCGGGCGCCTCCTCGACACTACGCCGGTCGAACTGGCCCGCATGGCGGGTGAGAGCCCGCCCGGCGCGAACGGTGTGCTGGCCGTCCCTTGGCTCGACG